>CAZMHG010000080.1:0-9647 GCA_964565975.1 uncultured Ilumatobacteraceae bacterium
GTACCGCGACCCGGTCCCGACGCTGCAGCTGCTGCACTGCCTGGAGAACAGTGTCGCGGGCGGCGCGTCCAGCGTGGTCGACGGGTACGCCGCGGTCGCACGGCTGCTGGCCGAGGACCCGGGTGCCGCCCACCTGCTCGCCGGCCATCCGGCGCGCTTCGAGTACCGCGGTTCGGCCGATGTCCTGCTGCGGGCGAAGCAACCGACCATCGCGGTCGGCACCGATGGCGAACTGCTCGGCGTCCGCTTCAACAACCGCTCGACGGCGGCGCTCGTCGACGTGCCGTTCGACGAGGTGCCGGCGTACCTGGCGGCGCTCGCGCGTCTGGGCGAGATCGTCGACGACCCGGCGATGCAGGTCACGTTCACGTTGCGACCGGGCGACCTGTTCATCGTCGACAACCGCAGGGTGATGCACTCGCGCACGGCGTTTACCGGGAACGGTTCGCGATGGTTGCAGGGTTGCTACGCCGACGTCGACGGGTTGCTGTCGACGCTCGGGGTGCTTCGTGGCCGCGCTCTGGTGGAGTTGGTCGAGGACGTCTTCGCCCGCCGCGGTTCGGCCGAGTATCTGGGCGAGCAGGTGACGATGGCCGAGCACATGCTGCAGAGCGCGGCGCTGGCCGAGCGCGACGGCGCCGACGACGAACTGCTGGCCGCGGCCCTGCTGCACGACATCGGGCACTTCACCGCCGACCTGGGCACGTACTCGCCGGAGGCGACCACCGACCACTGCCACGAGACTTACGGTGCGCTGGCGATCGACGGCCTGGTCAGCGCGCGGGTCGCCCAGGCGGTGCGCCTGCACGTCGACGCCAAGCGCTACCTGTGTGCCGTCGACTCGTCGTACGTGGACCAGCTGTCGCCGGCATCGGTGCACACGCTGGCGCTGCAGGGTGGACCGATGGATCCAGCCGAGATCGCCCGGTTCGAAGCGCAACCACATCACGCCGACGCGGTGCGCGTCCGCCGGTGGGACGACGCGGCCAAGGACCCGTCCGTGCAGGCGCCGCCGTTGGCCCACTTCCACCGTGCGCTGCGCAACGCGGGGTAGGCCGCGGGAACGGTGACGGCCGGCGGCGAACGCCTCGGGGGCGGGCCGCGCCGGCGCCTGGTGGCAGCGCTGACGATGGCAGCCGGCGCGGCGATCCTGTGGGGCGTGTTCCACAGCCGGCCGTTCAGCGGCCGGTTCTACGCGCTGAGCGTGCTGCTTGCGCTGGTCTGGCTGGGTGGTGCGATCGTCGCCGCGGTCACCCGGCCGGAAGCGTGGCGGCGGGCGTCCCCGGACGGCACGAGCATCGCGCTCGGCGCGCTCGCCGGCGCGGTGTTGGGCGTGGTGTTCGTCGTCGGCGCCCACGTCGTGCGGCGCGTCCCGCGGGTGGTGGCGTGGCTCGAGCGGATCTTCGTCTACATGCAGTGCGGCCCGCGGCTGGCACTGTTCGTCCTGACGTTGGTGGCCGGTGCTGCCGAGGAGGTGTTCTTCCGCGGCGCGCTGTGGTCGGCAGCCGGCAGCGGTGCCGCCGCGTCGCCGGTGGCGGCGCGCGTGCGCGGCACGTGGCAGGCCCCGCCGCTGCTGGTCACCACGGTGCTGTACGCGCTGGTCACCCTCGGCTCAGGAAGCGTCCTGCTCGCCGCCACGGCCGGCGTGCTCGGGCTCGTCGCCGGCTGGGTCCGGGGCCGCACCGCCAGCACCGCGGCAGCCGTCGCCACCCATGTGACGTGGTCGTTGGTGATGCTCGTCGCGCTGCCGCCGTTCGGCCGGTGCTGACCGCCCCGACGATCGTGCGTGGAGGCAGCGTCACGAGCGGGTAGACCGGTGGCCGTGGCCAGGTTCCGTGCGCGCAACATCTCGGTGTCCGAGGTCCCTGCGCCGACGGCGGCGATCTGGGCATGCGTCTCCGATGCGCAGACGCTGGCTGCGTTGACCCCGCTGGTGCGCGGGATCGACGTCACCGGCGGCTACTGGACGTGGCACCTTGCCGGCATCGAGGGTCTCGGCCTGCACGTCGCGCCGTCGTTCACCGAGCGGATGACGTTCGAGCACGAGCGCGAGATCGTCTTCACCCACGATCCGCGTGGCCGCAAGGAGCACGCGGGTGTCGACGGCCGCTATCTGCTGACCTCGCTCGACGACGACCGGACGCGGCTGAAGGTCGACCTGACGTTGTTCGTCGACCTGCCCCTGCCGCGGCTGTCCGCGCCGGCGGTGGAGCGGATCATGGCCGCGACGATGCAGCGAACCGGCCGCAAGTTCGCCACCAACCTGTACGAGCGCCTCGGGCTGGATCCGGCCACGGTGCACATCACGGAGCTTCCGGTATGAGCGCGCTGCACGGCCTGGTTGGCACGGCTCCACATCACCCGTTTGCCGCGTTCGCGGTGGACGGCGCGAGCGGCCCGATGGTCACCCCGCATGCCGGGGTCGACATCGCCGACCGGTTCTGGACGATCGCCGGCGCGCATGCGGCCAAGGTGCGCGTCGTCGCCCGGACCGGTCGCGCCGCGGTGCTGCGTCACCGCGTGGTGGACGACACCAACGGGTGGTTGCTCACCGCCGGCCGGGCGAGGGTGCTCGACCCGCGGCGACCGTGGCGGTCGTGGCGCGACCCGGTGGGCACCTCGCTCGTCGGCCCGGCGCTGGGACTGATCGGGGCCACCTACCCCGACCAACTCGTCGGCTACGCCAACACCTGGCGGCGCGTCCCGACGCAGTGGGCGCTGTGGACCAGGGTCCTGCTCACCGTGGACGCCGACGACTCGCTGGACTGGTCGGCCGCGGGCGAGGTGGGCAGCTGCACCGGGCACTTCGCCAACCCGGCCGAGCTGCCCCGCGCCCGGCGCGGCGCGTGGCGCGGCAGGGTCCCGGTGCTGGGCACCGAGCTGAACCAGATCGCCGCGGTGCCTGGACCGTGCGCCGTCGGGCTGCGCAGCGCGGTCGGTCCGCTCGTCGTGCCGGGTTCGTGGCGTCCCGGCGACTCGTCGGTCGTGCTGCCGGCAGCCGTCGTCGCCCGGCTCGGCGCGCAGTTGCCCGGTGCAGGGTGCGTGATGATCGACCGCAGCGACGACCCGCGCCCGACGCACAAGGTGGGGCTGGCCCTGCGCGGTGCGTTCGAGGTGCGCTCCACGCGGGACGGCCAGGTGGTCCTCGGCCTGTCGACCACGACGGTCACCTCGTGGCACGGGTTCCGTTCGGCGACCGCCGACGTGCCCACGCCCGGCGCGTCGCTCGCCGCGCCCGCCGCGTCGTCCGGCTCGTCGTCCGGCGCGGCCGGCGAACCGCGGGTCCGTGCCCGAAGGTGACAGCCTGCGCCGCGCCGAGTTGCTGATCGCGCCGGCGCTCGACGGCCGGGTGCTCACCGGCGCCTGGTTCCGCACCCTGCGTGGCACGTTCCGGCCGCGCGCCGGCCAGCGCGTCGAGCAGGTCGACGCCGTCGGCAAGCACCTGCTGATCCACTTCGAACGCAACCTGACCCTCGACACGCACCTCGGGATGACCGGCTATTGGCGCCTGTCGCACGACCCGCCCAACCCGGCCACCGACCCTCGCCTACGGGTGGTGCTCACCGTCGAGGGGGCGAGCGCGTCGTGCTCGGCCGCACCGACCGTGCGGACCTACCTGCGCGACGGGTCACCGACGCCGATCGACCACCTCGGCCCGGACCTCAGCGACGACGACGCCGATCTGGAGGAGGTGGTCCGCCGCGCTGCCCTGCTGCCAGCGGGCACCACGGTCGCCGACGCGCTGATCGACCAGCGTGTCGCCGCGGGCGTCGGCAACGTGTTCAAGAGCGAGGCGCTGCACGTCGCCGGGATGTACCCGTTCCGTCCACTCAGCGATCTGGACGACGACCAGCGCCGCCAGCTGTGGGGCATCGCCCACCGCCAGCTCGTCGCCAACCGCGGTCGGCCGTACCGCTCGACGACACCGATCGGCGACCGCCGGCGCACCCACGTGTACGGGCGCCATCGGCTGGCGTGCGCGCGTTGCGAGAACTCGATCGAGTACGACCCGGCCGGGTCGCGCAGCCTGCGGAGCACGTACTGGTGCCCGACGTGCCAGCCGCGGGTCCCCTGACGGGACGCCCGGGCGGGTGTGCTATCACCGGCTGCGGAGGTACACGACATGGCCCACTACGTCCCCCGCCTGGAATGGAGTGAACGGGCGCTGACAGCGCGGCAGTTCATCTTCGACTACTGGGCCGAGCACGGCCGTGGCCCGAACCTGCGCCGGGCACACGAGGGCACGGGGCTGTCACGTCGCGATCTCGTCCAGGCGTACAAGGAACTGCAGACCGGCATCGTGATGGCCGTCGACCAGGACTCGCCGAACTGCGACATCCTCAAGATCCCGCCGTACAGCGCCTTTCCCAGCCAGGTCGAGATGCACCTCGACGGCGCGTTCCACTCGTTCATCGGGTGCGCACACGAGGCCGTCGCGGTGTCGAAGATGCCGCACTACGCCGGCAAGGAGCTGCGCCTGGAGACCTACTGCGCGTGCTGCCTGGAACCGATGTGGTTCACGTCGCGCGAGTTCCAGGTCACCGCGACGAGCCACGCCGACCCGTTGGTGCACTGGTCGTCGCCGTTGTGGGACTGGGTCCACGACGACATGAAGTCGATGTGCGACCACGTCAACATGGTCGTCGACGCCGACCATGCGCTGGCCTTCGAGAAGCAGATCGGCCGGCGCGGGATCCTGTTCACCCTCGACCAGGTCAAGCGGTTCGTCGAGCCGTCGATCGGCGTGCGCGGCTGGGACTACCACTGGCCGAGCGTGTCGATGAACCCCGAGGGCCTGATCGGCCACCTGCAGAACCTGGGCGTCGACCTGTCCCCCTGGGGGTTGTGAACTCTGGGGTAGGCGGCGCGGCTCAGCGCGCCGCGAGCATCGCCGCCAGGCGGCGGCGCCACTCGACGTTGCACTTGTCGGCCTGCACGCTGACCAGCGACGTCTGATCCAGCGGCAGCATGCCGGGGATCTGCTGGAGCATGCGCTTGTCTTCGGCGCCGATCGCCATGTCGAACCGGATGATCTCCTCGGCGCTGACGGAGAAGTCGTCGTTGCGCCACACGACGAAGGTGAAGTAGCTCGTCAGGTCGTCGATCGGGGTCGACAGCAGCAGCAGGATGTGGCGCAGACCGGTGTGGTAGGCGATCGTCGAGCGCACGTCCAGCGGCAGGTGGAACCCGCTCGACATCTCTCGCTCGACGACGGCGGTGGCCTGCCCGCTGGCCATCGCGCCCAGGTCGTTGCGCGCGGTCACCGCGTAGCGGTAGCCGTACCACCCGTTGTCCAGCTCGTCCAGCTCGACCTTCGGCACGACGGTGTCCTGGGCGATGCCGAACGTGCCGGTGTGGACGAACGGGAAGTGGGTGATGTCGAGGAAGTTGTCGGTCATCCTCGGTGCAGAGACGCGCCACACGTCGACCGGCGTGTTGATCCGCCGGAACGCCGGGTCGCGGTCTTCGGGGATCTCGGGCACGTCGCCGGCGGGGGTGCCGAGGCAGACCCACACCAGCCCGTAGCGCTCCTGCGAGGCGAGCGGGGCGAGGTGGGCACGTGGCGGCGGCGGTACGTGCTCGTCGCTGGACGGCACGCGCGTGCACCGGCCGCCGTCACCGAACCGCCAGCCGTGATACGGGCACACCAGGCAGCCGTCGGCGATCCAGCCGGCGGACAGCGGGGCCTCGCGGTGCGGGCAGCGGTCGGCGGCAACGACGACGGCGCCGTCCGGACCGCCGGCGCGGTACAGGACCAAGGCGGTGCCGAGCAGCGTGGCCTGCTGCGGTGCCGTGCCGACGTCGACCGAGCGGGCGACGGCGAACCACGAGTTGCGCATCGCCTGGCTGGCACACAAGGACTGGGTGGTCTCCACGGGGCGAGTGTACGCCTGGGATGCCGGCCGCCCATGGTCAGACCATCAGTCCAAACCTGGACCCGCGCGGTGCTACGTTGGGGCCATGCCGAACACGCTGATCTTCGTCGACATCCCCTCGGACGACACCGAGGCGGCGGCGCGCTTCTACAACGCCGTCTTCGGTTGGGAGGTCGAGGGTCGCCCGTCTGGGGTGTTCCATCGCGTCGTCCCCGGTGGGTACTTCCCCGGACCGGACGGCACGGACTCCGAGGTCGGCAACCTGCACCTCGGGATCTACAACGTGCATAACGCCCGCCCGCACCCGGACCCGGCAGGGGTGGAGCCGCGCCACCTGTCGCGCGATGGGCGCACGCTGCGAGTGTGGATCCTGGTCGGCGACGACGACAGCGAGGACGCCATCCTGCAGCGGGCCGAGGACAACGGGGCGACGGTGTTGTGGCGCCACCACTACTGGAAGGAGTTCAACGGGTTCAACGGCGCGTTCCAGGATCCGTGGGGCACGACCGTGATCCTGTGGAGCAAGGGCGGGGACAACCCGACCCTGCCGGAGGGCTACACCGGTGAGTGACTCGGCCACCGCCCACGAGCAACGCCACCGCCTGCTCCCCAAGTCGCCGCGCTGGACCCACATCGCCCTGCCGTCGACCGACATCGATGCGAGCATCGCCTGGTACGAGAAGTACACGCCGTTGCGCCTGCTGGAGCGGCGCGAGGACGCCGACGGCTACGGCGCATGGCTCGGGCACCCAGACAACGGGGACAAGCCGTTCATCCTGGTGCTGGTCAGCTTCTTTCGTGATCAGGCCAACGGTCCGCAGCCGATCATGGCGCCCTTCGCCCACATCGGCATCGAGCTCCCCTCCGAGGAAGCGGTGCGCGACGTCGCCGCGCTCGGCCGGGCCGACGGCTGCCTCACGTGGGAACCACAGTGGATGCCCGACCCGATCGGGTACATCTGCGCATGCACGGACCCTGACGGCAACGTCATCGAGTTCAGCTTCGACCAGGGCGTCTACGAAAAGGCCCAGCAGGTCTGGGGCTGAGCGTCCGCCCACGGCACCGCGCCCCTGACCGCCGATGACCGAGCAGCACTGCATCGTCGGCGCCGGGCCGGCCGGGCTGTCGGCCCTGCGTGCGTTCCGCAACCTCGGCCTCCAGGTCCACGCCTTCGAGCGCCATGACGACGTCGGCGGAATCTGGGACCGTACCAACACGGGCACGCCGATGTACGAATCGGCGCACTTCATCTCGTCTCGCGACCGTTCGGCGTACCTCGGGTTCCCGATGCCGGCGGACTTCCCCGACTACCCACGCAACGACCAGGTCCTGGCCTACCTCCGGGACTTCGCCGAGGCCTACGGACTGCGCCGGCACGTCAGCTTCGGCACCGCGGTCGAGCATGCCGACTGGCAGGACGGCGCGTGGACCGTGCGCACCACCGACGGTCATGTCGGCCGCTTCCGCACGTTGACGTGCGCCAACGGCAGCCAGTGGTTCCCCCATCGGCCGGCGCTCGCCGGCGAGGACACGTTCACCGGCGAGGTGATCCACAGCCGCGACTACCACGCCGGCGCGCAGCTGAGCGGCCGCCGGGTGCTGGTGATCGGTGCGGGCAACAGCGGCGTCGACATCGCTTGCGACGCCGCGGTGCATGCCCAGCGGGCGGCGATCAGCGTGCGCCGCGGCTATCACCTCGTGCCCAAGCACATCCTCGGCAAGCCGGCCGACGTGTTCGCCACCACCGGCCCGCACCTGCCGAACCGTGTCGCCCAGGCCGTGTTCCCACGGCTGTTAAAGACGACGATGGGCGACCCGACGCAGTACGGGTGGCCGAAACCGGACCACAAGATCCTCGAGTCGCACCCGATCGTCAACGACCAGATCCTGCACCATCTGCGCCACGGCGACGTGGTCGTCCGTCCGGACGTCGAGCGTCTGGACGGTGACGACGTCGTGTTTGCCGACGGCCGGCGGGAACCGTTCGACCTGGTGATCTGCGCCACCGGCTATCGCACCGAGGTGCCGTACGTGGACCGCGCGGTGTTCGACTGGTCGGGCAATCGGCCTGACCTGTTCCTGCGTCTGTTCGCCCGGCACCACGAGGCGCTGGCGTGCATCGGGTTCACCGAGAGCGACGGCGGTGCGTACGCCCTGTTCGACGACATGGCCGACATGATCGCCCGTACCGCGTGGGCCGCCGAGCACGATCCGGCGCTGTACGCCCGGCTGCGCGCCCGTTTCGCCGGCGCCGACGTGGACCTGTCCGGCGGCATGAGGTACATGCGCACGGATCGCCACGCGGCGTACGTCAACCTGCACGCCTGGCACAAGGTCTCGCGGCGCTTCCGCACGGAGTTCGGCTGGCCGGCGGTCGGGGCGACCACGTTCGAGGCGGTCCGCGTCCGCTGACCAGCGGCGTGATCAGCGCGTCGAGGTCCAGCCGGCGCGGTGATGCCGCTCGATGCCGCCGAGGAGCATGTCGAGGGCGAACTCGAATTCGAACTGGTCGTCGCATCCGTAGCCCACTGCGGATGCGGTGTCGTGGCGCACCGCGCCGGCCACGGCGGCGAGCGACGGCAGGCGGGCGGCGAGCTCGGCCACGACGGCGGGGTCCATCGGCACGCTGGGTGCGTCGGTGTCGAACACGTCCTGGGTGAAGCCCCACACCCGGCTGCCGATCGCGTGCATCGCGTGGTGGGTCAGGTCGGCGGAGAGCCCGCCGGCGAGGAACAGCGCCGAGATCGAGTCGAGGTACTGCAGCACGACGGGGGAGCGTGCCGTGCGCGTCTCGATCACCCGCCGGGCCCACGGGTGGCGTTGCACCGTCGCTCGTGCGGCCAGGATCCGGGCCCGCACCGCGGCGCGCCACCGCGTGGAGGCCGTGCGGGCGGCAGGCCCGATCTGCGCGGCACCGTTCTGCGTGGCCCCGATCTCCGTGATGACGACGTCGACCATCCCGTCGAGCAGGGCCTGCTTGTTGAGCACGTGCTTGTACAGCGCCATCGGCACGACACCGAGTGCGTCGGCCAGGCTGCGCATGCTCAGCGCGTCGATCCCGTGTTCGTCGGCGAACGCCACGGCGCGGTGCAGCACGGCGTCGCGGCTCAGCCGGGCGCGGCCGGTGGTGGTCAGGCGTGTCATCGTGCCGTGAAGTGTACGTCGTATACCGCGTCGGCCGATCGAAGGTGTACGTTGTACACCATGTCACTTGAAGCGACCGACAGCGCGTCCCATACCAGCCCTTGCGTACCTTCCGTATCTTCCGTTCCTTCCGCACCGGCCAGGGCCGCGGGCGTGCTGTACCTCGTCACGTTCCTCAGCTCGATCCCGGCCGTGGCGCTGCTAGCGCCCATCCGCAACCCCCACACCTACGTCCACGAACACCGGTCGGACCAGCGGGTCGTCGTAGGGTGCCTGCTCGACGTGGTCAACGCGCTCGCCTGCGTCGGCACGGCGGTGGCGTTCTACGCGGTGACCCGCCGCCACAGCCGCACGCTGCCGGTCGGCTTCCTCGCCTCACGGCTGATCGAGGCGTCGATCATCCTCGTCGGCGTCGTCAGCCTGCTGGGGGTGCTCACCCTGCGCCGCGAGGTCGGCAGCGACGGCGGCGAGCCGCTGGTCATGGCCGGGCGCGCCCTGCTCGCCGTGCGCGACTGGACGTTCGTCCTCGGACCTGGCCTGATGGCCCCGATCAACGCGCTGATGCTCGCGCCGGTGCTGCTGCGCGCCCGGATCGTGCCGGCCTGGATCCCGCGCCTCGGCCTGCTC
>CAZMHG010000081.1:0-9646 GCA_964565975.1 uncultured Ilumatobacteraceae bacterium
GGCGGCGATGCGCAGCTGCTGGCGGACGATGTCGACACCCGTGACCACCTCGGTCACCGGGTGCTCGACCTGGATCCTGGTGTTGACCTCGAGGAACGAGAACGTCTCGCGGTCGAGGTCGACGAGGAACTCCACCGTGCCCGCGCTGGTGTACCTCAGGCGGCGGCCGATGGCCACGGCCGCGCCGAGCATCCGCTCGCGCAGCGCGCTCGGCACCGCCGTCGCCGGAGCCTCTTCGAGCAGCTTCTGGAACCGGCGCTGCACCGAGCAATCGCGGTCGCCGAGGTGCACGACGGTGCCGTGCGCGTCGGCCAGGAGTTGGACCTCGACATGGCGAGCGTGCTCCACGAACCGCTCGACGTACACCCGCCCGTCGCCGAACGCGGCGTGCGCTTCACGGACAGCCTGGTCGAAGGCCTCGGCCAGGGCCGACGGCGTGTCGACACGGACCATGCCGCGACCGCCGCCGCCTGCCGCAGCCTTGAGCAGCACGGGGTACCCGACGGCCTGGGCGGTCATTCGAGCGGCCGCGGCGTCGGTTGCCGTGGCGGAGCCGCTGGCCGTCGGTACGCCCGCCTCGGCGGCGATCCGGCGCGCCTCGACCTTGTCGCCGCCGCGACGGATCGCCTCGCTGGGCGGGCCGACGAACACCAGACCGTTGGCCACGCACGCCTCGGCCAACTCGGCGCGTTCGGACAGGAACCCGTACCCCGGGTGGACCGCATCACAACCGGCGAGCAACGCCGCGGCGACGATCTGGCCGACGCGCAGGTAGCTGTCGGCCGGTCGTGGTCCGCCGATGCGAACCACGTCGGTGGCCATCCGGGCCGCCAGCGAGTCGACGTCCGCGTCGCTCGCGGCGAGGATCGACTCGATGCCCTCGTCGCGGCAGGCGCGCACGACTCGCACGGCGATCTCGCCGCGGTTGGCGACCAGCACGCGGCGCAGTGCCGGGGCCATGGTCAGGACGGCGCGTCGTCCGCCAGGACGGCGACCAGCGCCTCGCCCAGCTCGACCGGCTCGCCGTTGCGTCCGTAGACGGCGACCACTTCGCCGCTCACGCCGGCTTTGACATGGTTCATCAGCTTCATCACCTCGACGATGCACACCGTCGATCCGGGCTCGACCCGCTGGCCGACATCGGTGAACGGCGGCGCGCCCGGCTGCGGTGAATGCCAGCAGATCCCGGGCGACGGAGCGCGCACCAGGTACACGTCGTCGCGCACCGCCGGCTGCACGCCGTCTCCGGCGAGGGCGCCGCGCGGCGGGGCCGGGACGGCAGTGGGGACCGGTTCGGGCGGATCCGGCTGGGACATCACATCGCCACGCCCGTCGGCAACTTGCGGCTCGCCGCCGGCGACCAGGTGCACGCGCACGTCACCGATGCGGACGTCGATCTCGGTCCAGTCGGACTGCTCGAACGCAGCGATCGTCCGGCGAATGGCGTCGAGCGATCCGCTCACGGTCGGTGCGTTCCAGTGTCGATCCGGATCGGCGCATCATCGCATGCCGTGACGAACGGCGGCGACGCCGGCCGCGGTCCACGACGGGCGGCCGCACGGCCGAGCCGACGGCCCGGGGGGCGCCGCGCCATCATGGGGCGATGACGTCGACCGCACGGCACCAGGTCACCGGGCGCACGGCACACGGGCCAGGACACAACGTGCGCGTCATGATCGATCGCCGGCCGGGCTGTGGTTGACCGGCTGTTCACCCGCCCGGTAGGGCGCCTGGTGCCCCTGCCGCCGTCGATCGTCACGGCCGAGGCGATGGACGCGCGGCGCCACATCCCGCTGGAAGGCGCGTTCAACTTCCGCGACCTCGGCGGCTACCGCACGGCCGACGGGTCCACGGTCCGCTGGCGGACGGTGTTCCGCAGCGATCACCTCCACGACCTAACCGACGCCGACCGGGCCACGATCGCCGCGCTCGGGCTGCACACCGTGATCGACTTCCGCCTCCCGTTCGAACGCGAGGATCGGCCGTCACGCCTGGAGCCCGTGCCGCGCACCCTGCACCTCGGCATGGCCGACGCACCCGGGGCGGAAGAAGACGTGCGACGGGTGATGGAGGCCATCCGCGGCGAGGCGCCGGCACCGGACTGGAGCCACTGGTTCGCCACCTACCACAGCATGCTCGACAGCTCCGCCCCGATGTTCGTGCGCACGATCGAGGCCCTCGCTCAGCCGGACAGCCTGCCGGCGATGTTCCACTGCACGGGTGGCAAGGACCGCACCGGCATGGCCGCGGTGCTGTTGCTCGGCCTGCTCGGTGTCCCCGCGCGTGCGGTCCTCGACGACTTCGAGCTGACCAACGTGCACCGCACGCCGCGCCGGGTCCGGGAGATGGCGCCACGGCTGCTGGCCAACGGTGTGGACGAGGACCACGCTCACGCGTTGCTCGGCGTCGTTCCGGCGGCGATGGCCGACGCCTACCGGCGCGTCGTCGACGAGCACGGCGGCGCCGAGGCATTTCTGGTCGGGCGCGGGCTCGACCCGGCCGTGCCCGACCGGCTGCGCGAGATCCTGCTCGTCCGCTGAGCGAGCTATGCGGACGCGTCGCCCAGGCGCGGACCGGCGATGCGCAGGTCGCCGCGCCGGCGCAGCGCGCCGCGCGCGTCCAACTCGGCGGCCAGCGGCAGCGCGTACTTGCGTGACACGCCCAACGCCTCGCGCAGTTCCGAGATGGTGAACCCGTCGGGGCGCGTGGAGAGCATCTCCACCGCGCAACGGGCCACCGTGCGGATCGCCGACGGGTGCCAGTAGATGCCGTCACGCGCGACGATCAGGTTGCGGCGCACCAGCTCGCGCAGCTCGTCGCGCGGCAACCCGGTCGGCTCGGCGGGCATCAGCCCACCGGCCTCGAGGACGGCAAGAACGGGATGGTCGGCCCACGGGTCGATGACACCGGCCGGGCGGGCACGCCCGCCGTCGACGTGCACATCTGCCAGCAGCGCCAGCAGAGCTCGTTCACGCTCGCCGAGCGTCGCAACGTCCAGCCCGGCCGCGCCGGCGTGCGTGATCCGGTCGAGCAGCGCCGACCGATCCGAGCGCAATCGATCGGGGTCGACGACCCAGCGGCCGACATCGGCGTCGCGGTGCACGCCCGTCCATGCCTCCAGGTCGGCGACATCGACCCAGCCGCGCTCGGCGACGACCCGCCCGACCGTGTCGTCCGGCCGGGCCCGAGACGCCGGACGGACCGGTGCCACGTCCAGCATCACACCGCCACCGACCGTCTCCTCGCGCCCGGACTCGCGCAGCACGAACCGGTCGCCGGCGACGAGGGGAAGCGCCCGCGAAAAGTGCAAACGCACCAACCCGTCGGAGCCGGCAGCGATCGACTGGGTGCCGAGCACGCGCACCCGCACCGGGTACTCGCCGCTGCCGACATAGGCGACGTAGGCACCCCGCCGTGAGACGGCGTGCCCGATGGCGGCGAGCACGTGCAGCGAGGCGTCGACGCGTTGCGTGGGACGCCACTGGGACGCGACCACCAGCGCATCGCCGCGGGCGACCTCGTCGTGGCCGATGCCGCCAAGGTTGACCGCCACCCGGTGACCGGCCTCGACCGAGGCGAGCGACTGGCCGTGCGTCTGCAGGCCGCGGATGCGCGCCGTGAGTCCGGCCGGCACCACGTGGACGTACTGGTCCACGCCCAACCCGCCACCGGTCAACGTCCCCGTCACCACCGTGCCGCTGCCCTTGGCGGCGAACACACGGTCGACCCACAGCCGCGGCCGGGAGCGCCGGTCCGTCCCGCCAACGCCCTGACCGGCGTTGGCGGCAAGGAGCGTGGACAGTTCGCCACGGAGGTGGTCGAGCCCGGCCCCGGTGACCGAGCTGACCGGCACGATCGGCGCACCGTCCAGGCAGGTCCCGGCGACCCGATCGGCGATGTCCATCGCCTGCAGCTGCGCCCACTCGTCGTCGACCAGATCGGTCTTGGTGAGGGCGATCACCCCGCTGCGGATGCCGAGCAGGTCGACGATGCGCAGGTGTTCCTCGCTCTGCGGCTTCCACCCCTCGGTCGCGGCGACGACGAACAGGCACGACTCCACCGCACCGACGCCGGCGAGCATGTTGCGCAGGAAGCGGACGTGGCCGGGCACGTCCACCAGGCTGAGCACCTGCCCGTCGGGCAACGTCGCGTGGGCGAACCCGAGGTCGATCGTCAGGCCGCGCCGGCGTTCCTCCTCGAACCGGTCCGGGTCGGTGCCGGTGAGCGCCTTGACGAGCGACGACTTGCCGTGGTCCACATGACCGGCGGTGCTGACGACGGTCATCGACCGAGCGCCGCCAGCGCATCGGCCACGACACCGTCGTCGGCCGGGAGGACGCTGCGCACGTCGAGCAGCGTCATACCGTCGCGGCAACGGGCGATGACCGGCGGCGTGCCAGCGCGCAGTGTCGCCAGGTGGTCGCCGGCAACACGGATGGCGACGGACGGGATGGTCGCCCCTGGGGCCGAGCCGGCACCGGGCAGCGCCTCGCTGTCGACCACGTCGCCGGTACCGGCGCGCGCCACGATCGAGTCGGCCCGGCGGCGCAACTCGCCGCACGTCGCTGCGGCCATCTGCCAGAACGGCACGTCGGTGGCCACCGTCCTGGCGAGATAAGCAACCGCCACCTCCTGCACGGCGACCAGGACGTGCGCGCCGGGTCGGAGCGCACGGGCGAGCGGGTGGCGCATGCACGCCGCCAGCAGGTCGGCGCGCCCGGCGATGATGCCGGCCTGCGGGCCGCCGAACAGCTTGTCTCCGCTGAAGGTGGCCACCGCCGCGCCGGCCGCGAGGGTCTGGCGGACGGCAGGCTCGCCCGCCAACCAGGCCGGCGGCGCACCCGGCAGCCACGGGCAGTTCGCGTCGATCAGGCCGCTCCCGAGGTCGGCGACCACCGGCACGCCGAGCGTCGCCAGCTGGGTGACGGGCGTGTCCTCGACGAAGCCCTCGACCCGGTAGTTCGACGGGTGGACCTTCAACACCACGGCGACGTCGGCCCGGACCCGGTCGATCGCCCGCCGGTAGTCGGCCAGGCGGGTGCGGTTCGTCGTGCCGACGTCGACCAGCATCGCGCCGGACTGCTGGATCACCTCGGGCACCCGGAACCCGACGCCGATCTCGACGCTCTCGCCACGGCTGACGACGACCTGACGACCGCCGGCCAGCGCGGCCACGGCAAGCAGCACCGCGGCGGCGTTGTTGTTCACCACCATCGCCGCCTCGGCGCCGCAGAGCGTGGCGAGCAGCGATCCGACACCACGCTGACGTGACCCTCGCTCGCCGGTGGCCAGGTCGAGCTCGACGTTCGTCGGGCGCGCCGCCTGGTGCACCGCGAGCGGCGCCCGACCGAGGTTGGTGTGCAGCAGCACACCCGTCGCGTTGACCACCGGACCGACCAGCTGACGATGCCAGGCCACCGCGCTGGCCGCCATCGCCTCGCCGGTGACGCACCCGTCGGCCACCGCCTGGCGGACGAGCGCGACGCACAGCCCGTGCGGCAGGCCGAGCTCGGTGGCCAGCTGCCGGGCGGCCCGATCGATGCTCGGTGGCCGGGCGGGGCTCATCGGCGGAAGGCTACCGAGCGGCCGTGTTGTGCGATCATCGACGCCATGCCCGAGCCCGAGGGGGACGAGACCCTGGCGGTGCAGGTCGTCCGCCTCGACCCGGACCTGCCGTTACCGGACTACGCCCACCCGGCCGACGCCGGGATCGACCTGCGTGCGGCGATCGACGCCACGGTCGCGCCGGCCGGCGGCCGCGCCCTGGTACCGACGGGCATCGCCATCGCGCTCCCCCCGGGACACGGCGGGTTCGTCCTGCCACGCAGCGGCAACGCGCTGAACCACGGGGTGACGATGGCCAACAGCCCCGGACTGATCGACGCCGCGTACCGCGGTGAGATCAAGGTGATCGTGCTGAACACCGACCCGGTCAAGCCGTTCGTCATCCGCCGCGGCGACCGCATCGCCCAGCTCGTGGTCCAGCGCGTCGAGCGGATCAGCTGGCAGGTCGTCGACGCGCTGGACGGCGAGAACCGTGGCGGCGGGTTCGGCCACAGCGGCCGGGCCTGAACGGTACGCAGCCCAGCACCGACTGGCAGCTGCCGACGCCTCCGCTCAGCTGGCCTCGGCCTGGGGTGCCCCCACGGCCGCAGCAGTCGCCTTCGTCGCCCTGCCGAGGAAGTCGAGCAGGACGCGGTTGAAGGTGCTGCCGTGCTCGATCATGAACCCGTGCGCCGCCCCGGAGATGACCACCAGCTCGGCACCAGGGATGCGCTCGGCGAGCTCCTCGCTGTCGCCGCGTGGCGTGAGGATGTCCTGATTGCCGACCATCACGAGCGTCGGCACGTCGACGTCGGCCAAGTGGTCGGCCTGATGATCGTTGACCGCCAGGATCGCCCGCACCTGGGCGGCGAAGGCGTGCGGTGAACGGCCCATCGCCAGCGGGCCGAGCCAACCGAACGTGGGCAGCAGGCGCCGGAACGAGCGCGGGCCGATGACCCAGCGCGCCGCCTTGCTCGCCATGTCGCCCATGCCACGTTCCTCGGCCTGGTCGGCCCAGGACTGCAGCAGTTCCTCGCGCCACGGATGATTGCGGCATGCGGTGCAGGCCAGCGTCATCGAGCGGACGCGCTCGGGGTGGCGGAAGTAGACCAGCTGGGTGATCGCCCCGCCCATCGACGCGCCCACCACGTGCGCCCGGTCGACGCCGCATCGATCGAGCACGGCGACGGCGTCGTCGGCCATCCGCTCGAGCGAGTAGGTCCCGAACGGCTTGTCGCTGCGTCCCGCGCCGCGGTTGTCGAAGGCGATGACGCGGTACTGCAGCACCAGCGCCATGCGCTGCATCACCCAGCCGTGCTTGTCCGCACCGAGGCCCTGGATCAGCAGCACCGCGGGGGCGCTCTTGCGGCCCCAGTCCTCGTAGTGCAGCCGGATGCCGTCGTCGGTCTTCACGTACGGCATCAGATCGGTCCCATCTCGTCGAGCATCTGTTGCACGTGCGCGTTGAGCGTGTCGACCAGCTCGACTTCGGCCAGCGGGCCGCGGCGCTTGGCGTTCAACCGCACCGGCGCGCCCAGGCGCAGGCGCGCCGCGCGACGCCACGGTGAGGTGACCACCGCGGCGGGCAGCACCGCATGGCGGCCGAGCACGGCCGGCTGGAGCATCTCGTGCGCCAGCGTCCCGGCCGTACGCGCGGTGCGCTCGGTGGACATGCCGAGGACGACCACCTCGCCGCCGTTCAGCGCACCGGCGAGCTCGTCCGGGCGGGCGAGGATGCCGCCGAGACGGCGCAAGAACGGTCCCGCCGGGGCGACGTCCGGGCGGCCGGCGAAGCGCACGGGCCGGCCGGAGACACGCGACAGGGCCAGAGCGGCGGCGACCGGACTGTACGACCAGTTGCGGTTGTTGCACACGACCAGCGCTCCAGCGCGCGTGGGCAGGTGCTCGAGCCCGCTGACCGACATCCGCCAACGCAACCGGGCGGCCGGTTCGAGCAGCTCGATCAGATGCTGATCACGGCCCCAGTCGTCGACCGCGAACGGTCCGGCGAGCGGCTTGAGCGGCGCCCCGGCCCTGGCCACGGCGGCCTCGGCGGCGCGCTGGGGGAGGCGGATCACGTTGGCGGCGAAGTCGGCGGCAGCCATCAGGCCACGCTCCGGTTGGGAAACATGTGGACCACGCTCTCCCACGCGTGCAACCGGTCGATGCTCTCGGGCGTGCTGCGCTGGGGGGCCACGCCGAGCGCCTCGGGCAGCAGGCTGGCGTCGGCCAGCCGGCCGCGGTGCATCAGTTCGAGCACGTGATCCGGGACGGGTGCGCCGGCGATGTGGCACAGCCGGCGGGCCACCGCCCACTCCGGACCGACGATCGGGTACGGGATCCGGTTCCCCCGGCGCGCTGCCTGGAACACGGTGATCGCGCCCTGGGCGACGACGTTGACGGGCCCGTCGTAGCGGCGCGCGGCGGCGGCGACGAACGCTGCCGCCGCGTCGCGGTCCTCGATGACGGCGAGCGGCGAGTCGGCCAGCATGCTGAACGGAACGATCGGCATCCGCAGCAGGCGGCCGAGCGGGCTGGGCACGTGCGGGCCGATCACCGGTGCGAGGCGCAGCTTGGCGACCGACAGGTTGACCCGCTTGCCGACCGCGCGAGCCGTCGACTCGATGTCGGCGAGCATCGTGCCGTACTCGCTGGACGGGTCGATCCGCGACGTCTCGGTGGGGCGCGTCGGCGAGTCACGATGCCGCCCGTAGACCTCGATCCCGCTGCGCACGACCAGCGCCTCCATCGCCGGGCACTCGGCGGCCCCGCCGACGATCGCCGTGGTCGCCGCGTGGGTGTACCGGCGCGCCACTGCATGGGCGGCGCGCGCGTCGGGCTCCCAGACGGCGAGGTGGACCATCACGTGGGGATTGAAACGGGTGACCGTGTCGACGATGCGCTCGCGGTCGGACGGGTCGATCAGGTGGAACTCGGCCCGGCGCAGGCGGCGGCGCGGCGGGTCGACATCGATCCCCATCAGGGAACCGACCCATGGTTCTGCTTCGAGCAGGCTTGCGGTCAAGGACCCGAGCTCGCCGCCCATCCCGCTCACCAACACACGCTGGCCGCTCACGACAACCACTGTAACCAGGCAGTGTCGGCACGAAGCGGTCGGCGGACGGACAGCGGACTCATCGCCGACGAGAGTCGTGACGAGTTAGGTTCGTGCAGCGAATCGCACGTACACGTCGGCCGACAGCTCGATCTGGCCACCGCTGACACTCACCGCGGCGTCGGCCATCTTCATCGATCGGGCCGAATAGACCACCCCCGTCTCGCCACCGCCGACGCTCGCGTCGGTGGGCTGCAGTGGCTGCTCGCTGATCACCTCGACGTTTCCGAGCTCCACGCCGAGGGCCGCGGCGTAGGCCTGGGCGCGCGCCCGGGCGTCGGTCGCGGCGTCGCCGAGCAGCGCCCGGCGCGCCGGGTTGTCGGCGTCGACCTGCCAGTCGAGCGATCGGACGGACGCCTGGCAGGTGCCGACCGCGTCGCGCAGCAACGCACCGACAAGACCGGTCGACCGGACCGTGGCGGCGACGCCCGTGGTGGCGCGGTAGCCGACGGACACCTGCTGGTCGTGCCGCCACTCGACCTCCTCGGCAACGGTCACACCCTCGGTCACCCCATCGCCGGGCGCGAGACCGAGGGCGGCCAGGATCTCGGCGAGCTGCTGGCTGCGTACTGCGACCGTGTCGAGCGCGGTGGGCGCGTCCTTGGCGAGATGCGTCAGGCCGAGGCCGACGACGACGAAGTCCGGTTGGACGTTGCGCCGCGCCGTGCCGTGCACGACGATCGTGGCCATCAGTTGAAGCCCCGCGAGTCCTGCTTCAGCGCCGTGTCCACGCTCAGCGCCGCGGCGACCACGAGCGAGACGAACGGCTGCTGCAGCGGCCGGTGGATCTGCACGACGTAGTTGTCGGCGGTGGTGAACAACGTCTTGGCGATGCCCTCGAACGTCTTGGTGATGCGGGCCACTTCCTGACCGGTGTGGTCCTCGATCCGGAAGTTCCATGCCCGCCAGTTCTCTGCCTTGATGGCGCCATACGTGTGGCCGCCGGCCTGCAGCGAGAAGTGGATCTTGCCGAACATGTTGTCCTGC
>CAZMHG010000082.1:0-9619 GCA_964565975.1 uncultured Ilumatobacteraceae bacterium
GACAGGCCCCACAGGACGGAGGCGGACTTGCGGGCGGAGAAGGTCAGGTCGAACCCGGCGACCGCGCCCCGCGTCCGCCGTCCGGACTCCGAACGGCGGACGGCGTCGATCGCTGCGGCGCGCTGGCCGTCGTCGAGTCCCGCGGGCAGGGCGGCGACGGCGTCGGCGATCCGCTGGCTCGTGCTGCGGAAGACCGGGTACGGGCGGCCGAGTGGGGTGTCCGTCGCCGGGTCGCGGCCCGCGCCGAACAGGCGGGCCATCGCGTCCTCGGTGACCACGGACCCCGCCAGCACACGGTCGTCGTCGTCGCCGAGCCCCTTGAGACCGGCGCCCCACCAGGTACCGGGCGGGTAGCCGGACTCGGCGTAGTACGCCGTCAACGACTGCGACGGATGGCGCGGGACGTCCCCGCACGCCGTATGCCGGATCAGGTACTGGTAGCCCGCGCCCGCCGACAGGCGCGCGATCGACATCACGACCGCACCACCGAGGGGGCGGACGATCCCGGCTCGAACGACGAGTGCACACGGGGAGGTGTGCGCGCGAGTCGTCCGAGATCGAGTCAGCCACGGACGAAAGCTCCGTGGAGCCAGACGTGTACTCGATCTGGGGTCTTGGGGGCGGACTCGTTGCGCGGGGGTAGCGGAACGGTCATGAGTGCGGCGATGTGACGGAGCTCGTGGACGGAGCTGACTCGAGTTGCCGTGGATCGCGTGGCGTCTGTCAGATCAAGGGTGGGGAGTGGGGCCCGGGTGTCTTCGAGGTGCCGGGAGCGCGTGCCGGCCTGAACAAGGAAGCAGCAGAGGCACGACCGCGGTCGCCGCCGCGGGGCCTAGTGCTCGTCAGTCGCGTGGGAGTCGGTGAGCGTCAGCGCCCCCCAGCCGGCGGCCACTCCCACCACTACAGCCAGGGTGAGGAAGGCGATCCGTTCGCCCCGGAAGTACGACGACACTAGCTCGCTGCTCCAGCCGCCGCTGGGGAGCACCGTCGTGACGAGGACCGCGATCATTGTGCCAATGAACGCCGTGCCGATGCTGGAGCCGATCTCCTGGGCGGTGTCGTTTAGCGAGGTGCCCAGAGACGTGCGGTTGCTCGGCATCGCGTCGACCAGTGCGACGGCGCACGTGGTCATCACGATGCGCAGCCCGATGGTGAACGTGACCATGAAGAGCACGATCGCGAGGTAGCCGTGGTCGACGACCAGCGCCATGCCGGCCAGCGACCCGGCCAGCAGCGCGCTGCCGATCACGCAGGCGAGGCGGTGGCCGAAGCGGGTGACGAGCGACTCTGCCAGCGGTGAGGCCGCAAGCATCGTGACGATCATCGGGAGGTTGGCCAGCCCGGCCTTCATCGGGCTCCAGCCGTAGGCGTACTGGAAGTGCAGGATCAGCCCGAACATCACGGCCGCCATGGCGACCGCCGTGGCGAGCTGGACGACGAGGGCGCCGCGGACCGTGCCAAGGCCGAGCAGCCCGAGGTCGAGCATCGGCTCGTGGGCGCGCCGCTCGTGCACCACGAAGAGGGCGACGGCGATCACGGCGACGAGCGCGGATGCGACGGTCTGCCAGGACAGCCACCCGAAGAGCACGCCGCTGGTGAAGGTGAAGCAGCCGATGCCGATGGCGACGACGCTCAGCAGCGCCGCAGGCAGGTCGAGCCGGTCGTCGGTGAGGTCCTCCGGGTGGTCGGCGGGCACTCCCCTGCGAACGCCGATCCAGGCGATGAGGGCGATGGGCGCGTTGACCAGCAGCAGCCACTGCCACGCGACGTGCGTCAGCGCACCGCCGCCCAGCACCGGTCCCAGGATGAATCCTGTCATCCCGACCGTGATCATGACGGTGAACGCCTTGCGGCGCAGCCCGTCGTCGTCGAACAGCCGGAACACCAGGGAGTTGGTGACGGGTGCCATCATCGCGGCGGCGACGCCGAGGGCGGCGCGCAGCCCGATGAGCGCGCCCATGGAGTGCACCGCCAGAACGCCGAGGCTGACGACGCCGAAGAGGGCCAGGCCGACGAGCAGCACGCGGCGACGGCCCAGGCGGTCGGCGGCCGAGCCGGCGGTGAGCAGCAGGCCCCCGAAGGTGACGGAGTAGGCCGCGGCCACCCACTGCAGCGAGAGCGTGCCCCCGCCCAGATCGCGGCCGATGGTTGGCAGGGCGACGCTCATGAGGGTGTTGTCGACCATCTCGACGAAGAACGCGAGGCAGAGTGCGAACAGCGGGATCGCGGCGGCGCGCAGCGAGGGATAGGTGCGGGAAGGGGCGGGCAGCGTGGTGAGCGGTGCGGCGCTCAAGCGGCACCTCCTCTCGAGCTCGAACGGTGTTCGTTGATCGAACGTTGTTCGATACTCTAGAACAACGTTCGATAGAGTGCAAACCGAATAGCGAGGAAGGTGGCCCATGAGCCAGCTCGGAACTGCCCCCGTGCGCCGGGACCGGCGTCGGATCTCGCACTCGATGGATGCAGTGCTCACCGAGGCTGTCGCCCTGCTCGACGAGGGCGGCGAGCCGGCCCTGACCTTTCGGGCCCTGGCCGCCCGGCTCGGCGGCGGGGTGGCCAGCATCTACTGGTACGTCTCCAGCCGTGACGAGCTGCTGGACCGGGCCAGCGACTTCGTCGCGGAAGGGGTGCTAGCGGCGATCCGCGGGCTCCCGACGACCCAGGACCCGATCGACGACATCCGCACTATCGCGGTGACCCTGTTCGACGGCGTCGTCGACCGGCCGTGGCTGGCCGCATACTTCCTGCGCAACACCACCGTGCAGCCCCACTCGCTGGCCATTTACGAGCACCTCGGCCAGCAGACCCTGCGCCTGGACCTGTCGCCCCGCCAGCAGTTCCACGCGGTGTCGGCGATCATCGGCTTCGTGATCGGCTCCGCCACCGACCTCGGCCAGGAGCCGCCCGAGGCCGTTGTCGCGGGCAGTGTGACGCGAGAGGCCTTCCTCGAGCTCGCCGCCGACCAGTGGCGCCGGCTCGATCCGCAGGAGTACCCCTTCCTCCTCCACATCGTCGAGGAGTTCGCTACCCACGACGACGTCGACCAGTTCCGGGCAGGCTTGGACCTGCTCCTGGCCGGCATCCGCCTCCAGGCGAGCAACGACGGCGAGCGCCCGCTCCCCCGCCCGGATCGGTGATTGCGGGGTCAGTGGCCGCTGGTGGGCCACGTCGATGGTGCCGACCTCGTGGTGTGGGTGCGTGGCGAGGATCTGCTGGGCGGCATCGTCGTCTTCGGCTTTCAGGATGGAGTCGCCGCCCACCCAAGCCGCTGGAAGGGGGTCGCCGTCGCAGACTGGCTGGGTGGGGGAGCCCGAGTCGACGAGGGCATCGCCGGCCGACGCGCCCCAGGCCATCCGGGCCTCCATGCGTCCCCCGGGCCTAGAGTCGCGTCACGTCGCGTTCGTCGACCGCCCGTGCCATGCCGTGAACCACGGTTTGTTACGGCAACGCATCGGTCGGTTCGTATCGGAGGTTGTACGTGGAGATCCCCAAGATGACCGACGAGGACAAGGCGCGGTTCCTCGCGCTGGTCCCGGACCGGCCGGACGTCGTCGTGAAGCCTATGTTCGGCAATCTCGGGGCGTACGTGAACGGCAACATGTTCATGGGCTCGTTCGGTGCTGACGTGGGCGTGAAGCTGTCGGCGGAGGACCGTGATGCGCTGCTGGCGATCGAGGGGGCCGGACCGTTCGGGCCGACGGAGCGTCCTATGGGCGGCTACGTCACGCTGCCCTCGGCGTGGCGCTCACCACGCTCGAAGGCCACCTCGTGGATCTCTCGGTCCCTGGAGTACGTGGCCGAGATGCCGCCCAAGGCCGCAAAACCGCAGAAGCAGCGCGCCTGAGGCGCGCCCGCCTCGGCAAGTGTGCAGGCGGCGCGTTCAGTCGGAGGGCGTAGATCGGGAGCCGGACAGGAACCCGATACTCGAGACGATGTAGGGGATCGCCGTCGTGGACGGCCACGCGCGCCGCGGGCGCCGCGGTCCAACCACATCGGCGCGACGCGCACACGCCACCGCCCGACGACATCAGCTGGGTGCGGCAGGGGACCAGCATCCGACGGTCACAGTTCGAATCGGCTGCCGACGGAGTTGGGGGTGAAGCTCTCGGGGAGCGCGGCGGCCAAGGCGTGCTGGGCTTTCCAGCCGGTGCAGTGCGCTGGGACGACGACCTGGGGCTGTTCGGAGGCGAGCGCGGCCACGGTCTGGGGGATGATGGGTTCGAAGATCCCGCCCGTGAGGTGGAACCCGCCGAGGACGGCGTAGATCTGGTCGATTCCGGTGAGTGCTTTGGCGTGCCTGACGATGTTGATGATGCCGGCGTGACCGCAGCCGGTGAGCACGACGAGTCCCTTGTCGCGCACGTGCAGGATGACAGCTTGATCGTCGTGGATGAGTGGGTCGGGCACCCAGTCGTCGCCGCGCCAGGCCTGGTGGATGGGCATTCCGGTCTCGAAGTCCGTCGTGCGGTCGACTTCGCCGGTGACGAGCAGCACGCCATCGAGGAGGAACGAGGGTCGGCGGTCCTCGATGAGCTCGAAGCCGGCTGCCTCGATGCCCGAGCGGCTGGGCATCGGCAGTTCCCAGGCGCCTCCGCCGGGCGTGATGATGCGTCGCCGAGTCCAGAAGTCGGGGTGCAGCAGCACGGGTAGGTTGCGTGCGCCGAGCCGTGACGCGAGGCCTTCGAGGCCCATGACGTGGTCGAAGTGTCCGTGGCTGAGGACCACCGCTTCGATCGTGTCCGGTGTGATGGCGAGGCGGTCGAGGTTGCCGATGAGCCCGTCGGGGGTGATTCCGGCGTCGAAGAGCACGCGGTGCCGTGCGCCGGCGATATCCACCTCGACCAACGCGGAGAAACCGTGCTCGGCCCGGAGGAAGTCGACGGTCTTGCCACCCTCGGCCATCTCACTGGGGATCACCGGGATGCGCCCGGCCGTGCCGACCGGTCCCCAGCGGCGCACGAGCCCTTGGTCGGGCATCAGGACGTCGGAGGAGTTGTCCACCACCGTCGTCACGTGAACGGCGTCGACGGGCTGGAGAGCGATTCGCTCCATGCGTGATGACGGTAGCGAGTCTCACAGCCGGGTGGAAGGGATACCGATGCCGTCATCACGCTCGACTCCCTTGCGTTGCGCTAGGTCGAACATGAGCACGACGGGGGAATGACCTGGACGTGCCTGAGGTGCCACACGCGCGTCTCGCCGACGGCGTGAACCATCCTCCTCAGGACTCGAACTCCGCTGACCGTGTGGTTCGAAGTGCCGTCGTGGAACGACCTCGCAGTCCTACGGCGCGTCGGCGTGGGGGCTCAGCGAGTGCCTGGGCAGTTACCAGACCACGTGGACGACGCTGCACAAATCCGGCCGCGATGGTCCTGCCGGGTCGTTCGCTGCTGCCGAGGCATGTCGAGCCGAACGAGATGTGAGTCGCCGGCAAGCGCGTGGGCCACCCGTGGTGCAGCTTGGTCGGGAGCCAATCCATCTTCGTGACGATGTTGGAGAGGCTGCCATCGGACCCGCGATGTCGCCGGGTGCGGCGAAGTGCGGCCGCGCTCGCGCGCTGCCCGCATCCACGTCCGGCCCCGTCAGCGCTGTCCCCGTGGCCGAGCATGTTGGCCAGGGTGCATCCGCCCTGCTGCCGCTCCCGGTCTGCCAGTAAGCGATGGACTCGTGGGTGTGTACGAACTGGTCGACTGGCCACCCATCCACCCGGATCGTCCCCCGGCTCGGCCTCAGCCTCGACGACGATGTCGAGGTCTCTGAATCCATTCGCTCGCGCTTCGCCAGCGGTGCCAGCAAGGAAGGCGCCACGGAAGGCGGGGAAGCGGTCGGTGACCACTCGCCTGGCGAGCTCAACGAGATCCACTCCGTGGCGGTGTCCCGCCACCGTCGCGACACGCTACCTCGCCGCGGTCTACGCTCCGGCACTGTGAGCGGTGATCTCATTCCGTGCCCGGTGTGTGGCGACGAGCTGCACGTCGTGCGGTCAGGTCCGACCAAGTACGTCGACTGCGTGCACCGACACCACGCCACCACCGACCCGGCCCTCTACGAGGAGCTCCGACTGCGGGTGCTACTCGCCGAGCTCGAACATTTCCTTCGTCCCGGGACGGAGCAGCCGTCTTGCACAGCACATGAGTGGACCTCGCTGGAGGAGTTTCCCGACTTGGTGTTCGTGATCTGCCGTCGGTGCTTGGCGGTCTCCGCCGGTGCTGGGTCGCGATGACTCGCACAGCAGAAGAAGAGGCACGCCTCGTCGCCGCGATCGTCACCGGCCTGCAGGCAGATCTGAGCCGGACCCTGCCTGATGCCCCGGCCATCTCGACCCTTCAGGCGGGTCCGCCAAACGGGCGCTTCGCACTCGTGTCCGGGGGACGCGGCCGGGTGTTCACCACGAACGGTGGAGTCAGCACTCACTGCGACGCGCCAACCTTGCTGAGCCGCTTTGCGACCGAGCTGTCTGATGCCATCGCTGCCGGGGTATTCGGCCCCCGCGCGACCTGGCCAATTTGCCCGGACCACGACAGCCCGCTCACACCGTGCCGAGACGGTGATGAAGTGTTTTGGATCTGTCGTAGCGCGCCCAACGGACACGCAGTCGCCCGAGTCGGCGCACTCGGCGACCCGCCGACGGCTACTGTCTAGGGGAAGGAACGATGGGTTGCTCACGGACGAGCCGAGTCCACCGTGAGCCGAGTATGCAACCCCGAGCTGCTCTCTATCTGCGCCAGTCCGTCGACAACAGCGGACTCGGAGCTGCGATCGACCGTCAACGACAGGACTGCGAGGCCCTGGCCCGAGCACGCGGCTGGATAGTGGTGGCCGAACACGTTGACAACGACGTGTCCGCGACAGCCCGTCATCGCCCCGAGTTCGAGGCCATGATGAACGCTGCCAAGTCCGGAGATTTCGACGTCATCATCGCCTGGCACGTCGACCGTCTAGTGCGACGTCTGGCAGACCTCGAACCTGTCATGGCGACCTGCCAGGAATTGCACATCCAGATCGCCACAGTCACTGGGGAGCTCGATCCGTCGACCGACTCCGGTCGCCTGGTCGCACGGATCCTATCCTCGGTCGCCCAGGCCGAGGTGGAGCGCAAAGCCGCCCGACAGGCGCGCGCGAACAGGCAGAGAGCCGAGCAGGGACACGTCCGACTCGTACGACGGCCATTCGGCTACGACCTCGCCGGACGCATCCAGCGCCGCGAAGCGAACGCCCTGCGCTGGGCCGCCGATCGCGTCCTGGATGGCGCTACCTTTGCGCAGGTCTCGCGCGAGCTGAACGCCCGCGACATTCCCACCTCCACCGGTCACGAGTGGCGGGCGTCGTCTCTCACGAAGGTGCTGCGCAACCCTCGCTACGCCGGACTTGCCACCTACCACGGCAAACCCGTGGCCACCGGCACGTGGACAGCCATCCTCACCGTGGAACAACACCGCGCGCTGGTCGCGCGAGTGCAAGCCCTGGTCCCGCAGGTTAACCCCGGACCAGCACACCGTCACCTGCTCAGCGGGATCGCGACATGCGGAATCTGCGGTGCACCTCTCGGCGTCAACGTGGACGGACGCACCGGCAGGCCGACCTACCGCTGCCCCAAGCTCCACCTGAGCCGCCAACTCGAGGCCGTCGACGTCACGGTCGTGACCGCAGCACTCGCTCATGTCCTGGACATGGCCCGCGCAACGACCGACCCACCTACCGGCATGAGCCCCACGACTGCCGAACGCCGCGAACTCGTCGCCGCCGAACTGTCAATGCGTGAAGCAACGCAGAGATGGATCCGCGGAGATCTGGATGACGAGTCCTGGACCCAAGCCGCCCGCCCCCTGCGCGCCGCGCTCGCCGTCGCTGCGCGACGTATCGCACCCGACCAGGCAGCACAGGTCATGGCCGCGGTTCGTGCGGCCCGGCGCGCCCACCCGAAGAGGAGCCTCCGCACTCACTGGGAACGCCTCACGCCCGCGGAGCGTCGCTCGCTGCTCGCGACACTCACTACCGACATCTGCGTCCGCCCGGCCGGGCGAGGACACCGGTTCGAACCCTCGCAGGTCGCCATACGGTGGCGCGATCTGGCACCAGATCGCTCCTCAAGTGGATACCCGAACCCTTCACCGAGGATCCTTACCCCAGACCGCGGCCGACCCGTAGGAGGTCCTCGACCTCGACGCAACAGCGGCCGAGCTACGGGGAGGCCGTGGTCGCCAAGCACGCAGGATGAAGCCGGACCGGAAGGGCTGTAGCCATGCCCATGATTCGGCAGAGCGGGCGTTAGCCACGACGAGTCCTGGATGATCCAGCTAACGTGAGCACCCGAATCGTGCAAGGGCAGGATGGCTTTGGGTTGGCAGGGGCATCGTGTGCGACGCCGGTGGAATCTGCCTGGAGCCCGCCGACGGCGCCCCCGCCCCTATGAAGAACGACATGTCCGGTGCCAGCGCCGTCGTCGCCGCGATGCTCACCGTGCGCGCGCTGACCGCCGCACCCACGTCACTGGTCACCTCAGGTGCACGGACAACATGCCCCGGACCATGGCATGGCAGACCCTCGAAGAGGGAACCAGAACCTGACGAGGCCGATCCGCAGCGCATGTCGTGGACCCCGACCTCAGAGCAGAATAGGTGCCGCCCCGAGTAGCGGCACCGATCAGAGTCGATTCATGGCGTGGCGCCAGCGGCGGAGCAACGGCTCGGGGGTCTGTCGGATGCCGCGGCTTCGATCGCAACCCCGGCGGCCGGGACCAAGACTGGAAGTCCGTCCTCAACGTCCTGCTGCTGACCTACGGCGACAGGCTCACCGTCAACTAGGCAGATGCCCACTTACACAAAGAATCCGACAGGCCCGTGCGGAGCACAGTCGTGATACTCGGGCGAGGGTCGTCAGCAAGGTCCTCCGACTGTCGTGTCGCGCGGCGTTTCTGCACACCTCCCGGTGAAGCCATCGCAGCAGGCGGTGGAACACGACGGAAGGGATGAAGATGGAGCACGAGGAACTCGCCGGCTTGCCGGCATTGCTTGATGTCCCAGACGCCGCCCGCGTGTTGGGCATCGGCCGCTCGTTGGCCTACGAGCTCGTCCGCCGCGGTGAGTGGCCGACGGAAGTGCTGCGGATCGGGAAGCTGATCAAGATCCCGACCGCTCCCCTCCTTCGCCTCCTGCAGGGAAGCCGGCCGGAAGAGTGACGTCCGGCCCGAGGTGGCGGTGGGTACCGAACCGGACTCCCTGCCCGCCGCAGGGGCGTGCACACGGTGAGGGGGCGCCGACTCATCCACAGGCAGGCGTCTGCCCGCGTGACGTGCGCGTCGCGGTGTCGGAGCCTTGGTGGGCTGCGGCAGTGCGTTCGAGGAGAAGCGCGTGAGTCGAACTGCCAAGGACCCCGTTCACAAGGTGACACTGCGCGACGGGACTGTCCGGTGGCGATGTGTCGTCGACGCCGGCCTTGACGTCGATGGGCGCCGACGGCAGCTCACGCGCACGTTTGACACCCTGAAGGAGGCGCGCGCATTCGTCGCGTCCACTCGAGTGCTCGTCAGCTCAGGCTCCTACGTCGGCAAGGTCGACATTACTCTGGCCGAGTACGCGCAACTGTGGCTGACGTCGCGCCAGCATGCGGTCAGGCCCAA
>CAZMHG010000083.1:0-9472 GCA_964565975.1 uncultured Ilumatobacteraceae bacterium
CGTCTGCAACATCGGCCACTTCGACTCCGAGATCGACATGTCCGGCCTGGCGCGCAGCGGCGCGACGCGCGACCAGCTGAAGCCGGGCACCGATCTGTGGACCTTCGACGACGGGCACTCGGTGATCGTCCTCGCCGAAGGGCGACTGGTGAACCTCGGCTGCGCGACCGGGCACCCGAGCTTCGTGATGAGCTGCTCGTTCAGCAACCAGGTCATCGCCCAGATCGAGCTGTTCGCCAACACGGCGAACTATCCGCTCGGCGTGTACGTCCTGCCCAAGAAGCTGGACGAGAAGGTCGCCCGACTGCATCTGGATGCCCTCGGTGTGCGCCTGACGAAGCTGACCGACGAGCAGGCCGAGTACCTCGGCGTCGACCCGGCTGGTCCGTTCAAGAGCGACCACTACCGCTACTGATCGACCGATCCGTCCCGGCGCCTCGGTACCTGCCGGCCGATCCGTCGCCGCGGTTGGCGCGAACGTGCGGAGCGTGTCGCGGTGGTGTCAACCGTGCCGGGGTCGCCGCCGCGGTCGGCGCGTCGCCGGCAGCGGGTCCTTGCGTTCCAGCGCTGGCGCAGCGAGGTGCTGCTCGCCGGACTCGACCCGGATGCCGTCCTCGTCGAGGTCTACCGGCTGCGACGAGGTCTCCACCACGACGGCGCCGTCGTCACGCTTCTTGCGGCCTTCGAGGACCTCGGAGATGCCCAGCCCTGCCGCGGCGATCACCGCGCCGATCGTCCCGTGGCGCCGCTTGGCCTCGCGGATCAGCTCGGCATCGGTCCGCCCGGTCGGATCGTCCGCTGTTGGCATGAGCGGACCGTACCCCGTCAGACTGGCGAGATGACCACAGAGGATCCCGCCGCTCCCGCACCAACCGACGCGGCAGACGTGCTCTGGCGACCGTCGGCGGACGCCCGCACGCGTACCTCGCTCGGCCGGTTCCTGGACGTGGTCGGGCCTCGGCACGGCGTCGTGCTCGACAGCTACGAGGCCGCGTGGCAGTGGTCGGTGGACCACATCGCCGAGTTCTGGGCCGAGGTCTGGCGGTTCTACGACGTGCCCGCGGCCACGCCGTACGACGCGGTCGTCACCACGATGGAGATGCCCGGGGCGCACTGGTTCCCCGGCGCCACGCTGAACTACGCCGAGCTTGCCCTGCGCGCCCGGGCAACGCGGGGCGACGCGCCGGCGGTGATCGCCCGGTCGGACTCGCGCGATCGCCGCGAGCTCACCTGGGCCGATCTCGCGGCGGCGGTCGACGCCTGCCGGGCCGGTCTTGCCGCGCTGGGCGTGGGTCACGGCGATCGTGTCGCCGCGTACCTCCCGAACATCCCCGAAGCGACGATCCTGTTTCTCGCCACTGCCGGTCTCGGGGCGATCTTCACCAGCTGCCCGCCGGAGTTCGGCGTGCGCGCCGTGCTCGACCGGTTCACGCAGATCGAGCCGAAGGTCGTGGTCGGCGTCCAGGGCTATCGGTACGGCACCAAGGTGCTGGACCGCACCGGCGAGTTCGCCGAGATCTGCGCCGGGCTGCCCACGATGCAACACGTCGTCGTCGTGCCGTACATCCACGGTGCCGATGTGGCGGTGCCGGAGGGCGCGACGACCTGGTCGATGCTGCTCGGCAGCGACTCGGCCCCACCGCCGGTGGCGATGGTCGGCGCCGAGCATCCGCTGTACGTCCTGTACTCGTCGGGTACCACCGGGCTCCCCAAACCGATCATCCACAGCCACGCCGGGATGATCTCGATGCATCTCAAGGACATCGGCCTGATGTCCGACATCGGCCCTGCCGACCGGTTCTTCTGGTTCACGACCACCGGCTGGATGATGTGGAACTACCTGATGTCCGGCCTGCTCGTCGGCGCCACACTGGTGCTGTTCGACGGCGATCCGGCCTCGCCCGACCTCGGCCGGCTGTGGCAGCTGGCGGCCGAGGAGCGGGTGACCTGGATGGGCGTCAGCGCGCCGTACCTCGCCGGATGCATGCGCGCCGGGCTGGAACCCGGCCGTGACCACGACCTGGGCGCGCTGCGGGCGATCGGCTCGACCGGCGCGCCGCTGTCGTCGGACGCGGCGCGCTGGGTGTACCGGGCCGTGGGTCCCGACCTGTTCTTGTCCTCGATCAGCGGTGGAACCGACATCGCCGGTGTGCTGGTCGGCGGCTCGCCGCTGACACCGGTGTACGCCGGCGAGATCCCCTGCCGGTCGCTCGGCACCGCGGTCGAGGCGTTCGACGCCGTCGGCCTGCCCGTGCGCGGCGAACCGGGCGAGCTGGTGGTGACCAGGCCGCTGCCGTCGATGCCCGTCGGGTTCTGGGGCGATGCCGATGGCTCGCGCTACCGGGCCGCGTACTTCGGCACGTTCCCCGGGGTGTGGCGGCACGGCGATTGGATCACGATCACCCCACGCGGCTCGGCGATCATCACCGGCCGCTCGGACGCCACGCTCAACCGCGGCGGGGTGCGGATCGGCACTGCCGAGATCTACCGGGCGGTGGAGACCGTTCCCGAGATCGCCGACAGCTTGATCGTGCACCTCGAAGACCAGGCCGGCGGTGCCGGGGAGCTGATCCTGTTCGTCGTCTGCCCGCCGGAGGCGTTCGACGCGGCGAGCGCCAGCGTGCGCGCCGTGCTGCGCCGCGACCTGTCACCGCGTCACGTCCCCGACGTCGTCGAACGACTCCCGGCGATCCCCACCACACTGTCGGGCAAGAAGCTGGAGCTGCCGGTGAAGAAGATCCTCGCCGGCGTCGACCCTGCTGTCGCGGCCAATCGCGACGTGCTCAAGGATCCCGCCGCGCTCGACGCCGTCGTCGCCATCGCCACACGCCGGGCGGGGGAGCGGCCAGCCGCACCGTAGGGGACCTGGCGGGGTCGCCGTCGTTGCCCACGACCCGTCGTTGCCCACGACCCGTCGTTGCCCACGACCCGTCGTTGCCGGCGGTGCGTCGTTGCCTACGATGCGGCGATGCCTGCCCGCGTCGTCAGCATCTCCAGCGCACCCGAGTACCACCCGCCGCTGCATCACGGTGTCGTCGCCCGCCGGTTGCAGGGGATGGAGGCCGGCTCGACCGAACGGTTCGTCGTCGGGCACTCCGCCATTGCGCCTGGCGGCGGGGTCGATGCGGCCCCGACGGCGTTCGAGACGGTGTACGTCGTGCTCCACGGCGAGCTTCGCCTGACCACCTACGCGGGCGACGGCTCGGCGGACCAGCAGCTCGTCGTGTGCGCCGGCGACTCGGTGCACATGCCCGCCGGCACGCAGCGCAGCCTGCACAACGCAGGCAACGAGGCGGCGACCATGCTCGTGGTGCTCGGCACGGCCGGCTGAGGACTACTCGACGCGACGGCGCACGGGGAACAGGTCGATGCCCAGGCGGCGCCGCAGCGTGCCCCACAGGCCGCGCTGCAGGCCGAGTGCGATGGCGATCGCAGCGACCCCGGTGCCCACCAGGTACCACGTGTTGTAGTCCTTCAGCCAGTCACGCAGCACGTAGAACACGATCGTGCCGACGATCGGTCCCTCGATCGTGCCCAGGCCGCCGATGACGACGATGAAGATCACCGGCGCGGTCCACTGGACCACGCTGAACGCACCGCCGACGCCGGTCGGCTGGACCCGCTGTTGCTGGATGAAGTACACCGCCGCGGCGAAGCCGGTCCACAGCGCGGCGAGCACCCAGATCGTGAACCGGGTCCGGTAGACGTTGACACCAAGACCGCGCGCGCCGGCCTCGTTGTCCCGGATCGCCTGCATTCGTAAACCGAGGCGGGATCGCAGCACGAGGTAGACGACCAGGATCGCGCCGATCCCGCTCGCCAGGGACAGCCAGTAGACGACGTCCTGACGGGTCTCCTTGGAGTAGCCGCCGACCTTCAACGACACGCCGCTGCCGGCGCCGAGCGACTTCTGGACCACGAGGACCTTGCTGCACACCTCGGCCAGCACCCAGGTGCCGATGGCGAAGTAGCTGCCGCGCAGGCGGAAGGCGACCAGACCGATGGGGATCGCCAGCACCGCGGCGACGACGGCCGACAGCGGTACGGACCAGAACAGGTCGTGCTGGTGGACGTTGACGAAGAACACCATCGCGTATGCGCCCAGCCCGACGAAGGCCTGCTGGCCGACCGACACGACGCCGCCGAACCCCGCGAGCAGGTTCCACATCTGCGCCAGGGCGAGGAGCATCATCAGCTCGACGATCTTGCGTTGGGTCGATGCCTCGCCCCACGAGGGGAGCGTGACGAGGAGCACGATCGCCGCAAGGGCGACCACGGCGAACACCGCGCTGGCCCGTGTGCCGCGGCGGATGCGGACGTCTGACGGCGTGCTCATCGCGCCTCCACCCGGCCGAACATGCCGGTCGGGCGGGTCGCCAGCACCGCGAGGAACACCAGGTGCCCGCCGAGCTGGCCCCATTGCGGGTTGATCTGGTTGCCAATCAGCTGGGCCACGCCGAGGGTGATGCCGCCGGCGAGCGTGCCCCACAGCGAGCCGAGCCCGCCGATGATCACCGCTTCGAAGGCGAAGATCAGGCTCTCCGGGCCGGAGAACGGGCTGAACGAGCCGCGGACGCCGAGCAGCACGCCGGCGAGCGCGACGGTGGCGATCGCCAGCGCCATCGCCACGGCGTACACCAGCCGGACGTCGATGCCCATCAACCGTGCGGCGTCCAGGTCGTCGGACGTCGCCCGGAAGGCCCGGCCAAGGCGGGTGCGTCTGATGAACAGGGCCAGGCCGCCGAGCACCAGGACGGCCGCGGCAAGGGTGAACAGCTGGATCCAACCGATCGAGATCGTGTCGTTGATCCTGATGCTCGCCGTCTCGATCGAGCCGGCGTTGAGGCCCTGCGTGTCGGCGGTGTACTTCTCCAGGAGGAGGTTCTGGATGACGATGCCCAGGCCGAACGTGGCCACGATCTGGAACGCAGGGTCGACGCCGGTGACCCTGTCGAACACCAGCCGTTGCAGCAAGTAGCCGACCACGAAGGCGACCGGGAGCACGATCAGCAGCGCGACGAGCGGGTTCAGGTGCAACGTGTTGGACAGCGAGAGGGTGAAGAACGCGGCGAGGATCGCCAGGTCGCCATGGGCCAGGTTGACGAAGCGCATCACCCCGAAGGCGAGCGACAGCCCGGTGGCGAACAGCGCGTACAGACCACCCTGGAGGATGCCTTGGATGACGGCGTTGACCCAGACCATTAGTGGCCGCCTCCTGGCGCGGCGGTGGCCACGCCGAAGTAGGCCTCGGTGATCCGCTGCTTGTCGACCGTGTCGGGTGTGCCGGCGAGCGAGATGCGACCTTCGAGCAGGCACGAGAAGCGGTCGGCCACGGAGAGCGCCTGGTTGACGTCCTGCTCGACGACGAGCACCGTGGTGCCCTGGGAGCTGATGATCGGGATCGCCTCGTACACGTTCTTGACCACGATCGGTGCCAGGCCGAGGGAGACCTCGTCGAGCATCAGCAGCCGTGGGTTGGACATCAGCGCCCGGCCGATCGCCAGCGTCTGGCGCTCGCCGCCGGACAGCCCACCGGTGCCGCGGGCGCGCAGCCGGGCCAGCAGCGGGAACGCCTCGAGCACGCTGTCCAGGTTCCACGGACCGGGCCGCGCCGAATAGGCGCCGATCTGCAGGTTCTCGGTGACGTTCAGCGACGGGAAGATCCGCCGGCCTTCGGGGACCAGGGCGATGCCGTCGCTCACCCGGCGGTGCGCCGGCCGGTCGGTGATCGGGCTGCCGTCGAACGTGATCGTCCCGCTGCGCGGCGTGACCAGCCCGGCGATCGCCTTGAGCAGCGTGGACTTGCCCGCACCGTTGGCGCCGATGATCGACACGGTCTCGGCCTCGGCGACGTCGAGCGACAGGTCGAACAATGCCTGGAAGTCGCCGTAGCCGACGTTGAGGTGCTCGATGCGCAGGATGCTCACGCGGCCCCCAGCTCGTCACCCAGGTACACCGAACGGACCTCGTCGGAGGCCATCACCGCCATCGGCTCGCCCTCGATCAGCTTGCGCCCGTAGTCCACGGCCATCATCCGATCGACGACCCGCAGTAGGGCGTGGACGATGTGTTCGATCCAGATGATCGCCACACCGGACGCGTGGATCTGCGTGACCGTGTCGACCAGCTCGTGGACCTCGGCCTCGGTCAGGCCGCCGGCGATCTCGTCGAGCAGCAGCAGCGTCGGCTGGATGGCCAGCGCCCGGGCCAGCTCCAGGCGTTTGCGGTCGAGCAGCGGCAGGGCACCGGCGAGGACGTTGATCTTGGCGCGCATCCCGGCGCGCTCGATCGCCTCGACCGCGGCCTGGTCGACGGAGCCGGTGATCCGCCCACCGGCGCCATGCGTCGCACCGACGAGGACGTTCTCGAACACGCTCAACCCCTCGAACGGGCGAGGGATCTGCGCGGTGCGCCCGATGCCGAGCGTGCACCGGCGGTGCGCAGGCATCGTGGTGATGTCGGTCCCGTGGAACACCACGGTGCCGCTGTCCGGGCGGAAGTCGCCGGCGATCAGGTTGAGCAGGGTGGTCTTGCCGGCGCCGTTGGGTCCGACGATGCCGAGGGCTTCACCCTCGGCAACGTCGAACGAGACACCCTCGACCGCTTTCAGCGTGCCGAACCGCTTGTCCAGTCCGGTGACGCTCAGCACCGACGCCACGTCGGGCTACTGCAGCGGCTTCAGCGTGCCGGTGGTCGGGATCTCCGGCGACAGCTTGTTGTTCGTGACCACCAGGTCGAACGGGAACTTCGAGCCCGCGGCCTGCTTCTGCCACTGACCGCCGACCAGCGAGGTGGGGCTGATGTTGCGCGGCAGGCCGTACGAGCCGAACTGGACCGGGCCGACGATGGTGGACAGCTTGGTCTCGGCGATCGCGCCCGCGACCGTCTTCTTGTCGGTCGATGCGGCGCGCGAGAGCACGTCGAAGCAGACCTCGAACAGGGCGTGGACGAAACCGACGAACTGGGTCCACTGCTTGCCGGTCGCTTCGTACTTGCCCGACAGATCCTTGGCCGATTCCTTGGTCAACGAGCTGCTGAACGGGTGGTTCGGCGTCCACCAGACCTCGGTGCAGATGCCGTCGCCGATGTCGCCGAGCGCGGTGACGGCCTCGGGGAACAGGCAGGCCTTGGCGACGGTGACCAGCTTCGGGTTGAGACCCTGCTGCTTGGCCGCGGTCCAGAACTTGGCGAAGTCGGGCGGGATCGGGATGCCCGTGATCACCTCGGTCGACTCCGACTTGAACTGGCCGATCAGCGAGTCGAAGCTCGGCGCGCCGGTCTCGTAGCGACCAGGGTCGACCATCGTGTAGCCGGCGGCGGCAGCGCCCGCCGGGAACCCGGTCTTGGCGTCGGCCAGCGCGTTGCCGTCGGGGTCGTTGGCGCAGACCAGGCCGACCTTCTTGTTGGTGTCCACCGAGTTCCACAGGTCGACGAAGTTGCCGACGAGCTGATCGGCGCCCCAGAAGAAGTGGTACGTCCAGTCGAAGCCCTTGGCCGCGTCGCCGTTGCGGCCGAAGAAGTACGGCTGCCACGGCGCCAGCGTGGACACGCACGGAACGCCGTTCGACTCGCACTGGTCGGCCACCGGGTTGATCATCTCCGGGGTGGCGATCGACAGCATGATGTCGACCTCGTCGTCGGTGATCAACTCGCCGGCGCGCGACGCCGCGGTGTCGGAGTTGGACTCGGTGTCCTTGGTGATGATCTGGACCTTGTACGACTTGTCGCCGAGCTTGATGCCGTCCTTGGCCAGCTCGTTGATCCCGGCGAGGATGAACTCGTTTGCCGCGCCGAAGCCGGCCAGCGCGCCGGTGAGCGGCGCGGTGAAGCCGATCTTGACGGTCCCGTCGCCGCCGCCACCACCGAATTGCGCGGCGTTGGGCCCACCCTCGGGCCACTTCGGCGCGGCCGCCGTGCCGGCGGTGGTGGCCGCGGTCGTGCCGGCGGTCTGGCCGTGGCGGCTGTAGGCGGACAGTGCCAGCGCCGTGACGCCGCCGCCGAACAGCGCGAGTGCCTGGCGGCGGCTGTAGACGCTGGGCATGCCCTGCTGCTGGTCGGGCGTGTGCTCCGCTTCGTGCTTCATGTCGTTCCCCCCAAGGTTGACGTGTTTGTTGTTGAGGTCGGTGGCCGGCGTCGGGTGACGGCGGTCAGGTCGCCGTGGCCAGCGCCGGGAGGCGCAGGCGGGCGTTGTGGGCGGTGGCCCGCAGGTGATCGGTCAACAGCCCGACGGCCCGGTCGGCCTGGCGGGCCAGTGCGGCGTCCATCAGTTGCTCGTGCTCGCCGGCGACGTCGCGGGTGCTGTTGGCGCTGCTCTGGCGGTACAGCTCGGCCGAGGCGCGCAGGGACGAGGCGATCGCCCGCAGCCGGCGGTTGGGGCAGCTGTCGAGCAGCGCCTCGTGGAATCGGCGGTGGGCGTGGACCCAGTCGTCGGGCTGGCGGGCGTCGCCGGCGCCCAGCTCGGTGGTGCGCGACAGCGCGTGGTGTGCGGCGACGATCGCGCTCTCCCAGGCCAGGTCGCCGTGCTCGATGGCGAGGTGCAACGCGGTGCCCTCGATCTGGCACCGGGCCTCGACGAGGTCGTCGAGATCCTCGACCGACAGGGTGATGACCCGGAACCCGTGCTGCGGTTCGGCGTGGACGAGGCCCTGCTCGACCAAGCGGTTGAGCGCTTCGCGCACCACGGTCATGCTGCACCCGTAGCGCGTGGCCAGCTCGACGAGGCGCATCTTCGAGCCGGGCCGGTGATCGCCGCTCAGCACGTCGGCGCGCAGTTGTGCGTAGACCTGCTCACCGCGCGTGACGCCCGTCGCCGAACCCATGGGCCGGAGTCTGACAGTTTCGGCTCTTGACTGCAATATCGAAATATTCGTACTGTGTCGGCAGTCAGACGGATGCAGAGGGGGATTCGATGGCGTCGCACGGCTTGGGCAACATCACCATCGGGGTGCCGGACGTTGCCGGCACGGCCGGCTTCTACCGCGAGTTCGGGCTGTCGGAGACGACGCCGGGAACGTTCGCCACCACCGACGGGGGCGAGCAGTTGCGCCTCGTGTCCTCGCCGTTCCGGCGACTGGTGGAGTACACCGTTGCCGTCGACGATGCCGACGACGTCGCCCGGGTCGAGCGCGCCGCGGCGGCCAAGGACATCGCCGTGGAGCACGCCGACGACGGCTCGATCGTCGTCCAGGACCCGCTGGTGCCGATCCGCGCCCGCGTCGCCGTACGCCAGCGCATCGTCCAGGCGCCGTACGAGTGGCAGCCGATGAACTCGCCGGGCAACCCGGCGCGTGACGGCACGCGTGCCGCGGCGATCTTCGCCGAAGGATCGACGGCGCCGCGCAAGCTCGGTCACGTCCTGTTCACCACCCCCGACCTGCAGGGCAGCATCGACTTCCTGACGGGCGTGCTCGGGTTCAAGGTCAGCGACACGAGCGCCGGGATGATCGCCTTCCTGCGGTGCGGCACCGACCAC
>CAZMHG010000084.1:0-9278 GCA_964565975.1 uncultured Ilumatobacteraceae bacterium
GACCTGCACTACCGCGAAGGCGGGATCAACGACGAGTTCCCGTTCCTGCTCGGCCACGAGGCTGCAGGTGTCGTCGAGTCGGTCGGCGAGGGCGTCAGCAACGTCGCACCGGGCGACTTCGTCATCCTCAACTGGCGCGCCGTGTGCGGTACGTGCCGCAGCTGTTTGCGCGGCCGCCCGTGGTACTGCTTCAGCACGTTCAACGCCACCCAGAAGATGACGCTCGAGGACGGCACGGTGCTGTCGCCGGCGTTGGGCATCGGTGCGTTCGCCGAAAAGACGCTCGTCGCCGCCGGGCAGTGCACCAAGGTCGACGCCGCCGCGCCGGCAGCGACCGCAGGCCTGCTCGGCTGCGGCGTGATGGCCGGCATCGGCGCGGCGATCAACACCGGCAACGTCGGCCGCGGCGACTCGGTTGCCGTGTTCGGCTGCGGCGGCGTGGGCGACGCGGCGATCGCCGGCGCGCGGCTTGCCGGCGCCAACACGATCGTCGCCGTCGACCTCGACGACCGCAAGCTGGAGTGGGCCAAGCAGTTCGGTGCGACACACGTGTGCAACGCCGGCACGCAAGATCCCGTCGAGTTCATCAAGTCGGTCACCGGGGGCAACGGCGCCGACGTATGCATCGAAGCCGTCGGCAACCCGAAGGTGTACCGCCAGGCGTTCGAGTCCCGCGACCTGGCAGGCACCGTGGTCTTGGTGGGGGTTCCGCGGCCGGACATGACCCTCGAGCTGCCGTTCATCGAGGTCTTCGGTCGCGGCGGGCAGCTGAAGTCCAGCTGGTACGGCGACTGCCTGCCGTCACGGGACTTCCCGATGCTGATCAACCTGTACCAGCAGGGCCGCCTCGACCTCGACCGCTTCGTGTCCGAGAAGATCGGCCTGGACCAGGTCGAGGACGCGTTCCACAAGATGGAAGCTGGCGAGGTGCTCCGGTCCGTGGTCGTCCTGTGACGATCGAGCTCGTCAGAACCGACGGGATCTTCGCCCTCGACGGCGGCGAGTGGCAGGTCACCAACAACATCTGGCTCGTCGGGGACGATCGTGAGGTCGTCGTGTTCGACGCGGCCCACGACGCCACGGCGATCGCCGCGGCGGTCAACGGGCGGCGGGTCGCGGCGATCGTGCTGACCCACGGTCACAACGACCACATCAACGCGGCGATCCCGCTGCGCGACGCCGTGGATGCCCCGATCTACCTGCACGACGCCGACCGGATGCTGTGGGACGTGGTGTGGCCGGACGCCTCGCCCGACCGCTCCACCGAGCCGGGGTCGGTGATCAGGGTGGGTGGGCACGAGTTGGGCATCGTGCACACGCCGGGTCATTCGCCCGGGTGCTGCTGTTTCCACGACGCAGCGACGGGCGTGGTGTTCAGCGGCGACACGTTGTTCTGCGGCGGTCCCGGCGCCACGGGGCGCAGCTACAGCGACGAGCCGACGATCCTGCGTTCGATCATCGATCGGTTGCTGGTCCTGCCGGACGACACCGTCGTGCACACCGGCCACGGCGACTCGACGACCATCGGCGCCGAGCGCGACGGCGTGCTCGCCACCGCCCACGACCTCGGCCTGCGCTGACCGCTGGCCGGCCCGTCGCGGTCAGCGCTTCTTGGCGCGGCTCGGCTGGACCCGGGTCGGCTCACCGGCCATCTTCGGGTACACGGGTGGCCACGGCGCGTCCGGCAGTCCGGCCGCCTGGTCGGCGCGGACCATCTCCAGCAGCGGTTCCAGGGACTGGGGCACGTCGTCGATCGTCTGCCACGGGTCGCCGCGCTCGGCGATCCGGTCGGGCACCGTGTCGATCGTCAGCTCGGCCGGCTGGATGGTCGCCAACTCGTCCCATTCGAACGGGCAGCTGACCGGCGCCCATGGGTGGGCCCGCACCGACCATGGTGAGAACACGGTTTTGTGCGGCGCGTTCTGGTTGAAGTCGACGAAGATCCGTTCGCCGCGCTGCTCCTTCCACCACTGCGCGGTGATCAGCGTGGGGTGCCGGCGCTCCAGCTCGCGGGCCACGGCGACCGCCGCGGCGCGCACCAGGTACGAGTCCACGCCCGGCGCCAGGCGGACGTAGACGTGCAGACCGCGGTTGCCGGTGGTCTTGACGTACGAGCGGACGCCGCGCTCGTCGAGCAGCGACTTGGTGTGCGCGGCGGCCTGCTGGACCATGGCGAACGTCGTGCCGGGTCCGGGGTCCAGGTCGATGCGCAGTTCGTCGCAGTCGTCCGGGGTCGAGGCACGGTACGGCCATCCGTGGAACCCGAGGCATCCGAGGTTGACGGCCCACAGCAGGTGGGCCAGATCGGCGAGGACGAGCGCGTTCGACGTCGTGCCGTTCGGCGTGGTGACGATCGTCGTCGTCAGCCAGTCCGGCGCGTTGTCCGGCACGCGCTTCTGGAAGAACGACGACCCCTCGGCACCGTTCGGGAAGCGTTGCATCAGCACCGGCCGGTCGCGCATCTGGCGCATAACGGCATCGCCGATCGCCACGTAGTACAGCGCCAGATCCAGCTTGGAGTTGCCGCGCGTCGCGAACATCATCTTGTCGGGGTTCGTGATCGGCACGTCCCGGCCGGCGGCGTACAACATCACCGGCTCGGCTGGCATGCGTCGCACGCTACCCAGCTGCGGCGACGCCGGTCGCCCGGTCCGGTGACGACTCGTGCGCCGCTCAGGCGAGCAGGGCGAAGTCGTGGTCGGTCAGCCAGTGCCGGCCGACCTGTTTGACCGTCGCCCAGCGTTCGACCAGCCGCTCGCCGGTGGGATCGTCGTCGGTGATCTGGCCGAAGTCCGTGGGGCGCGGACCGCAGCGCGCCGCGTGCGTCGCCAGCCGGTCGAGGTCGAACCCGAACACCTCGGCCGCAGCCAGGCCGACCATTCGGCGGGTCTCGTCGATGGGGATGTCGTGGAACGTCTTGCGCAGCCACTCACGCGTGCGCGGCCAGGTGCCCTCGGGGTGCGGGAAGTCGTTGCCCCACATGATGTTGTCGATGCCGATCTCGTAGCGCATGCCCAGTTCGCGCCGCTTGGTGTTGGACGCCCCGATGAAGCAGTTGCGGTCGATGTACTCGCTCGGGAGCAGCGACAGGTCGCCGAACGGCTTGGCGCCGAGCTTCTCGGTTCCCTTCTGGCCGAGCATCAGCCGGTCCCAGAACCACATCATCGACGGCAGCCACCAGCACCCGGCCTCGGCGACGCCGAAGCGCAGCCCGGGATAGCGCTCGAAGACACCGCTCCACAACATGAACCACAACGGCCGCGCCGGCCACCACACCACCTCGCTGACGTAGATGCCGAGGTGGTTGCCGAACTCCTCGCGCGGCGCCGGACCGGAGTGGGTGACGACCGGCATCTGCAGGTCTTCGCACAGCGCCCACACCGGGTCGTACTTGCGGTCGTGGTACGGCGCCTGGTTGACCCACATCGCCGGGATCATCACCGCGCCGAGCCCGCTCTCCTTGGCGCGGCGGATCTCGGCCAGGACTTTGTCGATGTCGGCGGTGATCGGCACCAGGGCCACGCCGCAGCGCCGTTCGGGCGACTGCGCGCACAGCTCGGCCAGCCAGCGGTTGTGCGCCGTCGCGCCGGCGAGACCCAACTCCGGGTCCATGTCGCCGCTCATCCCCAGGCCGGCGCCGAAGGGCACGCAGGTGCGGCTCTCGACCGCGTCGGCGTCCGGGAAGACGACTTCGCCGGACACGCCGTCGCCGTCCAGTTCCTGGTCGCGGCGCGACGCCTCCCAGCCGCCGTTGAGGGCCTCGTCGTGCTCCTCGAACCAGTTCTTGGCGAAGGCCTCGTTGCGCACGCCGAGCTTGGTGATCGCCTCCAGTTGCACGTAGCGCTCGTCCATGAACTGGTCGAACGCACCGTGGAACTTGGCCTCGAGGTACGGCTTGTACCACTCGGTCGGCAGGCCGGCGTGGCTGTCGGCCGAGACGATGATGTACGGATCGTTGACGTGCGTCATCGACGCTCCTTTGTCAGCCGGGGACGGGTCGCAGGTAGTCCGGGTTGGTCCGCGCCCGGATCGATTGGGCGCGGGCCATCAGGATCTGGTCCGAGCGTTCGCTCGCCGCGTGGATCCAGAACCGGTCGGCCAGGATCGAGTCGACGACCTGGTCGGCGACATCGAGCGGGTCGGTGTACTGGGGTTCGATGCCGGCGGCGCGCATCTGTGACTCGAGCGCGTCCACGGTGGTGTACGGCGTGCGCCGCGGCCGCTGCTTGGCGAACTCGGTGGTGCGCGACCGCCAGCTCTCGAACAGGCCGGTGCGCATCATGTGCGGGCCGGGCAGGAGCACGGACACCCCGATCGGCGCGCCGACCTCCTGCAGCTGCCCGTACAGGCACTCGCTGATCGTCACCACGGCGGCCTTGGTCGCCGAGTACTGCGGCGTGGACGGCAGGGGAGCGATCGCCCCATTGCCCGACGAGGTGTTGACGATGTGGCCGTCCTCGCCCTGCTCCAGCATCACCGGGACGAAGCTGTTGATCCCGTGCACGACGCCCATCACGTTGACGGCGATCGCCCAGCGCCAGTCCTGCAACTCGTGCTCCCACATCCGGCCCTCAGCCCCTGCGCCGATACCGGCGTTGTTGCACAGCACGTGGACCGCACCGAACCACTGCAGCGTGCGGTCGCGGACCTTGTCCACCGATGCCGGGTCGGTGAGGTCGCAGGCGATGCCGCGCACGTCGTGGCCGGCGTCGCGCAGCTCGCCCTCGGCCTGGTCGAGCAGCGACTGCTGGACGTCGGCCAGCACGACCTTCATCCCGGCCTCGGCGAACCGCGTCCCGAGGGCGCGCCCCAGCCCACCGCCGCCGCCGGTGACGACCGCGACCTTGCCGGCGAGCGTCTTCACGAGGCTGCCCCGTAGCCGACGAGCGCTGGGCACTTCTCGGCGGCGAGGGGGATCTCGCCAGGGTTCAGCGGCTCGTCGACGTCGGCCGCGCTCGGCCCGATCACGTCGCTCACGGATCGCAGCGCGTCGACGTCGAACCCGAACAGTGCGGCGGCGTTCAGCCCCAGGATCTGGGCGACGTCGTCGTAGGGGACGCCGGCGAACTCGACCCGCAGCGCCTCGCGGGTGTACGGGCTGGTCGCTTCGCGGTGCGGGTAGTCGGACCCCCACATGATCCGCTGCACGCCGACCTGGTTGCGGATCTGCACCTCGGCCGGGCGGATGAAGCTGGCCCCGACGTGGCATTGGCGGGCGAAGTACTCGCTCGGCTGCAGCGCCAGGCCGTCCATCACGTCCTTGCCCCAGATGTACTCCTGCGATCCGACGGCGGTGCGCATCCGGGTGAAGAAGTAGTCGAGCCGGGCCAGTTCGCCGGGGATCCACGCCGTTCCCTGCTCGGTGAACACGACCTGCAGCTGCGGGTGACGCTCGAGCGCGCCGGACAGGATCAGGTGGGCGAGCTTGCTGTTCGACCACCACGTAGTCTCCAGCAGGAAGACCACGGCACCCTCGGGCCGCTCGCTCATCGGTGGGTTGAACCCACCGCCGTGCAGGTGCAGGGGCATGCCCAACTCCTCGCACACGGCGAACAGCGGGCCGTAGTAGTCGCCGTCGTGCAACGGTGGTAGGCCCGACCCGGGTGGGGTCCCGGGCAGCAGTACGCCGCCGCGCAGGCCGTGCTCGCGGGCCCAGCGGATCTCGCCGACCGATGCCGGGATGTCGTGCAGCATGATCTGGCAGATCCCGGCGCGCCGGCCGGGCAGCGCTGCGCAGAAGTCGACCAGCCAGCGGTTGTGCGCCTGCAGCCCGGCCCACCGGCGGGCCAGGTCGCTGCGGTCGGCGGTGGGCGGCTGGAACGTCAGCGAGGCCTTGGGGAAGAACGGCGGGATCGTGTTCGGGTAGATCACCTCACCGGTCACGCCCTCGGCGTCGAAGTCCGCCCTGCGGCGCTCGGAGTCCCAGTTGCGGTTCCCGTCAGGCCCGGTGAGGTCCTCGTAGGGCACGTCGTACGTGCCCGACCAAGCGTCGAACTCGTCGTGCAGCGCAGCAGGCAGGTAGTCGCGATAGTCAGTGATCCACGCCCCAGCGTGGCAGTCCGACGAGATGATCAGGTAGCGGTCGTCCGGCTGCATCGCGCACCCCCTCGGCCCGCACCGTAGCCACGGCGATGCGATGCGGGCGAGGTGGGGCTGAGATGATCGACCGATGTCCGCGACGCAGGCCGTGCTGATGGTCGCGGTCTTCGGAGCGTCGGCGGTGGTGTCCGCGGTCGCCGGGTTCGGCTTCGGGCTGATGTCCGTGCCGCTGGCCACGCTGATCCTCGACGTGCGCACGGCGGTGGTGCTCAGCACGCTGCTCGGCACGGTGATGACCGTGTACCAGACCGCGCTGTTCGGCCGGCACGCCCTGCGCCCGATCGTGTTGCGCACCTGCCTGGCGGCCTACAGCGGGATGCCGCTCGGGTACTGGTTGTACGTCACCGTGCCGGCGCACTGGCTGAAGCTGGCGCTCGGCACGGCGATCCTGATCGCCGTCGGCCTGCTCCTGCGGCGCATCGACCTGCGCCACGCCGGGCCGGGGCTGGACGTCGCCTGCGGGTTCATCTCCGGTGTGCTGAACACGTCGCTGTCGACCAACGGGCCGCCGCTGGTGTTCGGGCTGCAGGCCCGGCGGCTGGACGCCCACCGGTTCCGCGGGACGATCTCGGTGATCTTCGCCCTGTGCAACATCGCCAGCGTGACGATCTTCGCCGCCAAAGGGAAGCTGACGTCGACAGGTGTCACGTACGCGGCGATGGCGATCCCGGCGATGCTCGTGGGGATGTACGTCGGCGGACGGGTACGCGGTCACGTCGACGAGGTCCGCTTTCGCCGCCTCGTGCTGATCCTGTTGACCGGGGCCGGGATCGCGGCCATCGCCACCGCCTGACCATCGGTCCCGCTGCCCCGGGCGTGGCATGCTCGGCCGGTGTTCACCGCCAGCCTGATCGTCACCGCCATCCTCGCCGCCGCCAACTGGTGGTCGCGCCGGACCGCGAACCAACGGCTGGAAGAGGCGACCAAGCCGCTCACCACGATCGGCGCACTCGTCGTCGCACTGTCCAGCGGTGCCTCGGGCGGCCTGATCTCGATCGCGACGGTCGCACTCGTGCTGTGCCTGGCCGGTGACCTCGCCCTGCTCGACCGGTTCGACCGGTTCGTCGTCGGGCTCGGCGCGTTCCTGCTCGCCCATCTCACGTTCCTGGTGCTGTTCGCTGCCGCCGGGCTGGACAGCGCGCGGCTGGCCGGGCTGGGCCTAATCGTGCTTGCGGTCATCGCCGCCGGCACGGCCCCGTCGATCTTCCGCGGCGCACGCCGCCAGCGCCTGCTCGGGCCGGTTCGGGCCTACAACCTGGTCATCGCGGCGATGGCGGTGTTCGGCTGGTCCACGGGGAACTGGCTGTGGATCGTCGGGGTCACCGCGTTCGTCGTCAGCGACACGATCCTGGGCTGGGGCAAGTTCGTCGGCCAGCGCACCTGGATGCCGGTCGCGGTGATGGTCACGTACCACATTGCCATCGTCGGCCTGGCCGCCGGGCTGCACCTGGCCAGCCGGACCTGACGCCCGGATGCGATCCGGGCGGGCTGTTGGTCCCGGCCGGCTGACCGGGGCTCAGTTGCCGAACATCGCCAACCACTGCTCGGCGGTCGTCGGGCGGAAGACGTAGTTCGACTCGCGGATCACGTCGATCGTCGCCGAGGACGGCCGGGAGTAGCGGTGTCCGGGGTACACCACGGTGCCGTCGGGCATCGCTGCCAGGCGCTGCAGCGAGTGGTACATCTGCTCGGGATCGCTGCCCGGCAGGTCGGTCCGGCCGCAACCGTCGAGGAACAGCGTGTCGCCGCTGACCAGGCGCCCGTCGACATGGAAGCACTGGCTGCCGGGGGTGTGGCCGGGTGTGTGGACCAGCGTGACGGCGACATCGCCGACTTGGACGACGTCGCCGGAGCGGTGCAGGGTGAGCTGGTCCAGGGTCAGCCCGGTGGACGCGCGAACCCACCGCGACTCGTCGGCCTGGATGTGCACCGGGCAGTCGCACCGTTCGAGGAGCTTGGCGACACCTTCGATCGAGTAGCCCATCATCGATCCGCCGACATGGTCGGCGTGGTAGTGCGTCGCCAGGACGCCGGTGACGCGCAGCCCGTCGGCCTCGACGATGTCGAGCAGTTCGCCCACGGCATAGGCCGGGTCGACCAACAGGCACTCGCCGGCCTGGCGGTCGCCGATCGCGTAAGCGAAGTTGACCATCTGCTGCGCGAGCGGGACGTCGACGGCGAAGTCCTGTCCCGACAGCAGCTGGCGGAAGTAGAACCGATCAGCCATCACTCGTACGCTACTGATCATGTCCGCCGCTGTGCCTGACGCGCATGTCCGCCACCGCGCCTGACGCGTCGGGCGCCAGGCGCGGCATGGCCCTCGTCGCCTTGCACGCCGGGCAGGCGATCCCGTACGGCGGCGACCGCGAAGCACGCGTCTCGGCCGACCTGGCTGGCGCGTTCCGGCCCGGCGACCGGCTCGTCGTCGTCCACGAGACCGGCGACCTGCTGCACATCCCGGCCGCCCAGGCCGAGCTGGCCGACGCTGCCGTGACGCGCGCGATCGACGGATTCCACGCCCTGGCGAGCTGCACCGACGAGCAGATCGGCGCGTTCTACGACGCCGCCGCCTCGCTGCTCGACGACGACGAGCGCTGGTCGACGATCCTGGCCGCCAATTCGTCCGACGTCGCCGCGGCCCGCGGGCGCGGCCGAGCGGTGGGTCGCCTCGAACTGACGCCGAAGATGCGCGCCGACATGGCGGCCGGCCTGCGGATGTGGCGCGACGAGCCGCCGGCGCGCGACGCCGAACTGTGTCGCATCGACCACGACGGATGGTCCGTGTCGACCAGGCGCGCGCCACTCGGCGTGGTCGGGTTCGTCTTCGAGGGCCGCCCGAACGTGTTCGCCGACGCGTGCGGCGTGCTGCGCTCGGGCAACACCGCCGTGCTCCGCATCGGCAGCGACGCGCTGGGCACCGCGCGGGCGATCGTCGCCGGGGTCATCGAGCCGGCGCTGGCCCGATCCGGCGTGCCGACCGGCTGCGTGGTGCTCCTCGATGCCGCCGCGCACGCTGCCGGGTGGGCGCTGTTCGCCGACCGGCGCCTGGGGCTTGCCGTTGCCCGTGGGTCGGGTGCCGCAGTCGCCCAGCTCGGTGCAGTGGCCCGCCAGCACGGCGTGCCGGCCAGCCTGCACGGCACCGGTGGCGCGTGGATGATCGTCGCCCCGGATGCCGACCC
>CAZMHG010000085.1:0-9275 GCA_964565975.1 uncultured Ilumatobacteraceae bacterium
TCGTCGGGCGTCCACAGTCGGGACCCGATGAGCTGCCGAAGGCTCATCACGAGCTCCGGATGACGAATCCGCGGTGCTGCGCGCACCGCCTCGATCTCGGGATGGGTGCTGAGGCGCTGCTCGTACCTGCTCCGGACCTCGTCAAGACTCTGCGTGGTGAGGCTGCTGTCACTCCAGCTGATGCCCAAACTCAGCGGGTGGGAGAGATCAAGCGAGTGCCCGCGACTTTTCGAGAATCGACTCTTGATCGTCCATTCATCCGGTCGCGGAAGTTGGCTACGTGACCAGTCGCTCACCGAATCTTCATAGGCAGTCACAGAATGCCCCGGCCGGGTCCGGCGAACCGTCGCTCGATGTCGCGCGTGATCCTCAGCGGAGCCCCGGTCCCGAGAAAGCCGCTCATCCATGCGCCCAATGGGCGAGAGATCGTTGCCAGGTCGACGGCAAGGAGCGTGGCCAGCGAGATGACCTCGTGATTGGTCCATCGATTCGCACCGACGAGTGCCCGGAAGCCGAGAACTGCCTCGGGCTCGTCGGGTGAAGCATCGACGAGCGCGACCTCGTCGCGGACGGACTCCTGGGTCAGTGCAAGTCGGATCGACTCGTCCGCGCTTCCCGGTTTCTCGATCGTTGTTCGGACACCCGGGCTCCGAGGATGCGACAACTCCACGACGACGAACCCAGGCGAGGTCGACGAGTCAGCGGCGGAAATCTGCCACGGCGGTGCGAGGTGAGCCCGAGTCACGGGCACAACTTGTGCACGGATACGCCAGATCCATCGGACTGCCCGCCGACCTCCACCCAGGCGAGGGCCTGATAGTCGCCTGGTCCTAGATCAGCGCAGCTTCGGGCCTCTGTCGCAGTTTGTCTGGCGGAACTCGTTGAGTACGAACTACAAGACTTGCTACCGGACACGATGTTTGAGGAGCCCGGCCCCCGAACGAGGTGGACGCATACGCGCTTGCTTACGGACGTGTAGCAGCCCGAGGCATATCCCGAGTAGCTCAGCCCGTTCGTTGTCTTGCTGAGTAGTGCAACGATTGATTGACACCCGGACAGGTGCGTGGCGAGCACCGGGCGCGCCGTCACAACCAGACCCGAAATGCAGAACAATGCCGCCGTTAGCAGTCGACGGAGCATGGATTCCCCTTGTGGTTACCGTCGACCGATCGTACGGGGCCTCGTCCGGGGGGTCAATGGCAGGTGAGGTCTACGGAGCCGCGGTGGGCGTCGAAGGCGCATCCGTGATGCTCGTCGCCGGGCCTTCACAAGCGTGGTCCTGCCAACGCCGAGCCGGGCAGCTATGGCGGTCAGGCTAAGTCCGTGGGCTTCCAAGGCAGCAGCCTGTTCAAGGTCAACTTGGACGTTCTCGTCGTATCGAGGCTGAACGTCATGAGCAACCACGATGGCGGATACTCGATCGCGGCTGACTCGAGCAGAGCGCGGCGATCGGCTTCGCGGCACTGCTCGGCGTCGGTGCGCTCCTTACGGGTCACGCCCGATCGCTCGCCGACGTGTCGACCACCGCGTGCGTCAGCGCGTTCGCTGCCGGCGCCCTCTACTGCGGCGTCGCGCTCTGGTTCTGCGCACGGGGACTCCGCCCCGGATGCTCACCCCGCACCTGGTCGTGCCGACCGGTTGTCGAATTTTCGGAAGCTTGCGCGTCATCGTGAGGTCGGCGGTGGTCGCCGGCGCGAATCGATAGGAGATTCCATGCAGTACTTCGTGTTGCTCGCCGGATACGGCGAACTGCCGCCCTGGGACGAGGCGAGCGAGCAGGAGCAGGGAGCCCAGATCGCCCGACTCGAAGCGTTCGACGCGGCGTGCGCGTCGCGCCCCGGTGTGGAGATCGTCAGCCAGGCGCCGTTGGGCGACGGCTCGACAGCTACCACGCTGCGCAGTCGCGGCGGCGAGGTGACGATCACCGACGGCCCGTTCGCCGAGGCGGCCGAGCAGATCGGCGGCTTCTACCTGATCGACGCCCCCGACCTCGATACGGTGATCGAGCTGTGCGCAGTGCTTCCGGCCTATGACATCGAGATTCGACCGGTCCCCGACATGGGTTGAGCAGGCCGTCGCGCGAACGTTTCGGTCCGAGTGGGGGCGCCTGCTGTCGTTGTTGGTTGCCCGGACCCGCCGCCTCGATCTCGCCGAGGACTCACTCGGCGAGGCGTTCGCTCGCGCGGCCGAGCGTTGGCCGGTCGACGGGGTGCCCGCCAACCCCGCCGGCTGGCTCTACACGACCGCCCACCGCCAGGTTCTCGGGAGGCTGCGCGCGGAGGCGGTCGCTGGTCGCAAGGCGCCGCTGCTGGCGGTTCGGCCGGGCTGGTCGCCGCCGGACGAAACAGCCGATGGCCTGGGCGACGATCGTCTGGAGCTGATCCTGCTGTGCTGCCACCCGGCCCTGCCGGTCGAGTCTCGCTCCGCGCTCGCGCTGCGTTTGGTGATCGGCACGCAGACCGAGCAGATCGCCCGCTTGTTCCTCGTTCAGCCGGCGACGATGGCGGCCCGCTTGACCAGGGCCAAGCGCAAGATCGTGGTCGCCGGCATCCCCCTCGGCGTCCCGCTCGCCGACGAACTCAGGTCACGTCTGGACGAAGTGTGTCGAACGATCTACCTGGCCTTCACCGCCGGGTACGCGCCCGGCATCGGCACGGAACTGTCGCGGGTCGATCTCGCCGGTGACGCCGTCCGGCTGGCGGCCGTGCTCCAACACCAGGTGCCCGACGCACCCCAGGCAGGCGCGCTACTGGCACTCCTGCTCCTACAACACTCGCGTCGGGACGCGCGCATGCGCGGCGGCCGTCTCGTCACCCTCGCCGAGCAAGACCGCTCGCTCTGGCACCGCGAAGAGATCGACGCTGCGATAGCACTCATCGCCGAACTCCGCCCGGGCGCGGGCTACGCCGAAGACCTAAGACTGCAAGCCCTCATCGCCGCCGAGCACGCCCGAGCATCCATCGCCGAGGCGACCGACTGGCCCACGATCGCCAGCCACTACGCAACGCTCGAAGCGCGCACGGGATCGCCGATCGTACGACTCAACCGCGCCGTCGCGGTGGCTGAGGCCGCCGGGCCGCACTCCGGGCTGGCACTCCTCGCCGGGCTCGACGAGTTGCTGCCTCGCAACCATCGGCTGGCCGCCATCCGCGCCGAATTGGCCGAGCGAGCTGGCGACATCAACCTTGCACGAGCTGCCTACCGAACGGCGATCGAGCTGTGTGCCAACGACGTCGAACGCGCCCACCTCCACGAACGCCTCGACGCTCTACCGCCCAATGCGACCCGGCATCCGTCGATCGACCGCTGAGGTACCCGACTTCTCCCACGTCAGCCGTCGTACCGGGCGCGCCCAGGCGCATGCCTCAATGACGTCGTCGAGGTCTCGGCCCGTGGACAACTCCCCGAGCAGGCGACGTTCTCGTGGTCGGTCGACGGCCACGCCGTTGTCCGGCGCCCTCACGCCCCACCTGGTGGTCCGCCCGTTCCCTGAGCGGCGAGTCGCGACGTAGGCATCGGCACGCACGTGTGAAACTCACGACATGCAGTCATTGCCGTTTCGACAGGTCGATGTCTTCGCAGGTGCGCGCTTTGGGGGCAATCCCGTGGCCGTCGTACTCGACGCCCACGAGCTATCTACCGACGAGATGCAGCGCTTTGCGCGATGGACGAATCTGTCCGAAACCACCTTCGTGCTGGCCCCGACGGCTGCCGGAGCCGACTATCGGGTCCGGATCTTCACGCCCGATAGAGAGCTCCCGTTCGCCGGTCACCCGACACTTGGCACCTGCCATGCCTGGCTCGAGAGCGGTGGAGTGCCAGCCGATCCGTCGATCGTGATCCAGCAGTGCGATCTCGGGCTGATTCCAATCCAGACAACCGACGCGGGCCTTGCGTTCGAGGCGCCCCCCGTCATTCGAGGCGGCGCCGTCAGCGCGGAGGACCTGGCGAGCGCGGCCAAGTCGCTCGGGCTCGCGGTGGCTGATGTTGTCGCCAGCCAGTGGGTTGACAACGGTCCCGGCTGGCTCGGCCTACTGCTCCAAGACGACGCAGCCGTGCTGGCCGTGAAGCCCTCCGAGCTCTCTGGACCGTTCCTCGGCATCGTTGGAATGGCGCCCGCACACTCCGAGTTCGCGTACGAGGTACGAGCCTTCTTCAACACCGGGGGCCCGACGCTCGAGGATCCGATCACCGGAAGCCTCAACGCATCCGTCGCTCAGTGGTTGATCTCTGAGCAGTTGGTGACGCCGCCGTACCGGGTTCGACAGGGGACCGCACTCGGATGCGTGGGCGAGGTCTCGATCACCCAGTCCGTCGACGGCGCGATCTGGGTCGGTGGCATGACAACGACTCGACTCACCGGTCACGTGGTGGTGGGGACTGACCGAGGAGCGGCGACGAGACGGCGGGCACTGTCCACGCCCGATGAGCCCGCTGCTGGTCGACACCGGGGAAGCGGTGCGGCTGCTCGGCATCGGTAGGACGAAGGTCTACGAGTTGATCGGCGACGGCGTTCTCACCCCTGTGCACATCGGCAGGTGCGTGCGGTTCCCCGTCGCCGAGTTGGAGCACTTCGTCGCCGGCGGCTGCGTTGTCGACGCCAACGTGAGCGCTCCGTCCGGCATCAGCAAGACGTCGCCACGACCGCGCTCGCCTCGGCGACCAGCGTTGCGCGAGGTCACTCCCTGACTCTTCGACCCCGCGAGCTGAGCGCCCGCCGCAGGCCCGCTCAGCCCGTGGCCGTTGCGACTCTGCGGGCGATGTCGACGCACCGCTTCGCTCGCTCGACAGCCTTGATCGCGACGCCCGCAGCGACATCGTCGGGTTCGTACTCGGCCTTCGTCGTGAGCATCGCCGGCCGCGCGTGCGCCGAGTCGAGCGCCACACACGGCATCGGCGGCGTTGATCGCTGCGTGAATCGCGAGACTCGTGGCGGCGACGTAGCGCTGTGCCTCGATCTCGCTCGCCGCGGCGTCGGCGTACTCCTGCGCCTTGCCCGCATACGCACGAACTTGCACGAGCGACACCGGACGCGTGCGGGCGCCCCTAGGCATCGACCGTCTTCACGAGCGCGCTCAGCTCGGCTCCGTAGACCACCACACCGTCGTCGCGGATGTTCCGCCACAGCTCCGACTTGCCCCGCAGCTTCCGCCCGGCTTCCGACGTGGAGATCTCCAGTAGCTCCACACGGTTCCCGGTGATCGTGACCACGCGCCGACGCCAGCGGTCGAGCGAACTCCACCAGGCCTCGTCGTCCTCGTCGACGCCGTCGGCGCGAACAGCAACGACATCGATGTCGCTGTCGCTGTCGGCCTCGCTGCGGGCGAACGATCCGAAGAGCACGACAGAGGCGGGTTGTGGATTGATCTGTGAGGCCGCCTCTCCGATTCGACGGAGCACGCTCGCTCGAGCACCTGCCAGCGCGAGGACCGCCTCGGCGGCAACGTGTTCGCGGACGAGACGGAACTGCGCCGACGGCGGCACCTCGCGGCGCGCGACGAGACCAAGTCCGACGAGGTCGGGCATCACTCGTGAGGTCTGGGCCACGCTCACACCGGCAAGGCGGGCCAACGTGGTGAGGTTCAAATCCGCGGTTGTCTCGGCGAGCACCGCGAGCACCCGACCCTGCACGCCGGGGATCACCGCCTGCACCGGCCGTACGAAGTCCACGACGCGACAGTAGGCGGTCATCGCTCAGAAACGAATGGAATGTTGCGAAAATGCAGGTTGGTTCGGAAGCCTTCGCGGCAGTCGTCAAGCGACAGGGCACGACGTTCGAGTCCTGAAGACTCGTCGGTCACGCCGGCTTGCGTTGCAGCTCGGTTTTCCCGTTCGGCGACGAGGTCGATCAGCACCACCGCACGTGGGAGCCGTTCGACGTCGTCAAGCGATCGGTCAGCGGCGACGCCGAACATGATGTTCTGCTCCGAGTGCGCCCGGTCGATCCGATACTTCCGCTCGATGTCGCGCCAGTCCGAGGGTCTCAGCTCACGACTGCCGCACGTAGACCTGAAGGGCGGGCGTGCATCGACCGTAGCTCCGAGACGAGCCGCGGCACCGACGCCCGACTCCACAACGCGTGGATCTGCGATCAGCGCGTCAACGCGATCGAGCGGCACCAGCGCCCCGACTCGTTCGGCCCGACGGCGACTGGCGATCGCGAGTTGATGTGCCTCGTCGAGCGAGTGGAGGGCGGCGTGGCGGATTGCTCGCCATGCGCCGTCGGGCGAGTGCGTTCGGCCGCGGACCGGACGAAGGTCTCGGTACCGATAGACGGAGTCGCGATTGATCGCCCAGGCGCCGCCGAACAAGGACGCCGCGATCTCGCCGCGATCGATAAGGCCACCGACGACCAGCCACTCGTCGATCGGTACACGTTCGGCCAACTCGGCGATCGCGTCCCACGTCGCACGGCCCTGCTTCGTGAGTTGACCGACATTGGCGACCGGTGTACTCACTGCGTGTCCTCGTGCGCTGAGGGCGTGACGGACGATCTCGGCAGCGGAGCGAGTGTCACCCTCTTCGATCGCATCGATCGCAGCGACGAGCCGTGGCGCGACTCGGTGCTCCAAGATCCACGCGTCCGGGTTGACGGCGCGGACAATCACGTTCGGCTCTCCGCTCGCGCTGAGCCGATGGTCGGCGATGACGTGCTCGAGGTTGTCGCTCGACACGTACAGCAGGTGAGGTTGACCCGGTCGAACTGGGGCGCCGTGATGCTGACCCGCATCGGCCCCCGACAACACGAACCGATCGTCACCCAACAGCGCGGGCAGTCGATTGGGCAGCGCTCGGTACGGCCGCCGCTCAGCTCGTCGCCGAGCCACGATCGCCAGCTGACGAGCAGCAGCGAGGGCCTTGCGATCGCTCATTAGGGACGCAAGGAGCGCAGACTCCGCCTCGATGCGCTCCCAGGCTGCGTGCGGCGAGAGGGGCCGGCCCGGTTCGGGACGAAGGTCGCGGTAGGCACTCACGCTGTCGGGGTCGATGAGGAGTGCGTTGCCGAGTCGACTCGCACGCAGGTCGCCTTGGCGGACGAGGCGGGAGATCTGCATGCGCGAGACGCCGAGCGCCTGTGCTGCTTGTAGAGCACTGAGCGACATCCCACGCCCTTCCATAAATACGTTACGATCATAACGCATTCAGTTCACGATGTCAGGTCTGTACGGAATGGACCACTCCGGAAGCGTCCGGAAGATCTGTGCCGTTCAAGCACTCGTGGTCGCGCGAACGTCAGGTCGGTGGACGCCCGCGCAGGTCGCGACGGCAGTGGACGAACTCGTCCGGAAGACCGGTTGGGTTCATGCCCGCTCATCGTCGTTCGTCGGGGACCGCGGCGGCCCGAGCGGTCCGAGGTCGTTCAAGGCGCGAGCGCCCGGAGTGGGCACGTGACAGTGCCGTCGTCGAGCGTGAGGATGGGGCCGGTGCCGGTGACCACCAGACGGACGACTGGTTCACCGACGACCTCGGTGTCGATCTGTGCCACGGCGTCGCGGAGCGAGAGCGCTCCTGCGCCCATCTGGGGTCCGCCGAGCTTGACCTCGATGGCGGCCCAACGGCCATCGGGGAGGGTGACGATCGCGTCGATCTCCTTGCCGTTGGAGTCGCGGTAGTGGCGGACCTCGCCGCCGAGGGCGGTGGCGAACACCGCGAGGTCGTGTACGACGGCGCTCTCGAACAGTAGCCCGAGCGTGGTGAGGTCACCTCGCAACTGGCGGGCTCCAGCGCCGAGCGCGGCAGCCGCGAGGGCCGGGTCGACGAGGTGGAGCTTCGCCGCTGTACGGAGCCGGGCCCGTGAGCGAAGGGCCGGGGCCCATGGCTGTTGTGCTTCGACGACGAACATCCGCTCGAGGAGCCCGACATAGGTGCTGATCGTCTCGGCGTTGATCGATGGCGCGACGACGCGCACATCGGCGGTGAGCGTGGTGAACGCGACGTCGGATGCGACGGAGCGAGCGATCGCGACGATCAACCGTCGGATCACGTCAGGGCCGTGGCGGACGTCGGCCAGTCGTTGGATGTCGGCGCGCCCGACCTCGTCGAGGTAGGCGCGCAGACTCGTGGCCGACTGGTCCGGGTCGAGATCGACCAGCGCTGGGAACCCCGGTCGCAGCACACCGTCGACGACGTCGGCGAGAGCGGGCACGGCGTCAAGGTTCGGTGTCGGCGTGGCACCCTCGAAGAGGTCGCCCAGGCTCACCGACGTCGACGCGGGCGGGAGCTTCTCCCACCACGACATGGTCCGTTGACGCAAACGCAGGAAGCGGCCCGCGCCCGTGTGTCTCGTGACGTCGTCAGCCGGCACCGCCGATCCCGTGAGGATGAAGCGCCCTCGCTCCGGCGATGCGTCGACGGCTCGTCGGACGAGGTTCCACAGCTCGGGCGACAACTGCCACTCGTCGAGCAACCGCGGGGCATCGCCTTCCAGGACCGAGCGCGGTGCGACGTCGAGGATCTGCTGCGTCTCGGGATCGTCGAGCAGCACGTACGACGAAGCGGCGTGGAGTGCGGTCATCGTCTTGCCCGTCGCTCGGGCACCCTCGATCACGACCGCGCCCGAGATCGCCAACGCCTGCTCGAGCGGCCCATCCACGACTCGCGGCCGGTACGGCCGGCCCAACACTTCGACCGTGTCCACGAGCCAATGCTACCCCTGTGCCGAGAGATGCAGCATACATAGATCGACTTGCGCAGACCCTCTGAACCGCTCTCTGCAGATCGTCCAAGCCGGAACGTGCAGCTCGGGCACGCAGCGGTCTCGTCGGTTGCGATCCTCGGCGATGGGTCGGATCACCCGGGCGGCGGCACGGTGGCCGGGTCATCGGTAGCAACGCCACCCTCGATCGAGCGCCGAACGCCACGGGGCCAAGCGCGTCGGACCAGGTCAGCGAGGTGTCGACTGCTCGGGGTTCGAATCGATCACGACACAAAAGCCCAGCTCAGGGCATACGCGGAACGGGAGGGATTCGAACCCCCGGGCCTTGCGGCCTCACGCTTTCAAGGCGCGCGCATTTGTCCGCTCTGCCACCGTTCCGGCAGGCAGGCTACCGACTTGGTCTCTCGGGTGGCCGGCGCGTCCCTGTGCTCGCCAACCAGGCGCGCACCGTCAGGTCGGTGTGGGGTCCCAGGCACCGTCGGTGACCAGGGCGCGGCCGCGCACGCGGCTGATGGCCATGCGGGCGAAGATCGGCAGGGCTTGGGTGTCGCGCACGAGGTAGCGCTTCCACAGTCGCCCCGGCTCCTTGTACAGGCGGTAGACCCACTCCAGGCTGTAC
>CAZMHG010000086.1:0-7488 GCA_964565975.1 uncultured Ilumatobacteraceae bacterium
TCGATCGAGCGGCGCCAGATGCTCGAGGTGTTCGGCGCCGAGCTGATCCTCACGCCCGGCGAGGAAGGCAGCAACGGTGCCGTGCGGCGCGCCCAGCAACTCGCCGCCGAGCACCCCGAGTGGTGCTTCATGTACCAGTACGGCAACGACGCCAACCCGCTGGCCCACTACACCGGCACCGGACCCGAGATCCTGCGCGACTGCCCCGAGGTGACCCACTTCGTCGCCGGCCTGGGAACCAGCGGCACCCTGATGGGCACGGGGCGATATCTCAAAGAGCACCGGCCGGACGTGCAGGTGATCGCCGTCGAACCGCCGAGCGGCGAACGTGTCGAAGGCCTGCGCAGCTTGGACGACGGCTACATCCCGCCGGTGTTCGAGCGCTGGTCCGGCAGCGAGCTGCTCGACCGCAAGCGCGTCGTCCGGCCGCGCGAGTCGATCGAGTGGACGCGGCGGCTGGTGCGCGAGTGCGGCGTGTTCGCCGGCCTGTCCGCCGGCGCCGCGCTGGCCGGCGCCGCCAAGGTGGCCGGCGAACTGCCCGCCGGGCAGGAGGCGACGATCGTGTTCATCGTCAGTGACGGCGGATGGAAGTACCTGTCCACCGGCGCGTACACCAGCGACCTCGACGCGGCAGAAGCAGCCGCGGAGCAGATCGTCTACTTCTGATTCCCCATCGGGGATCGGGCGCCGCATGGCGCGCCGGTGCCTACCGGCCGAGCACCAAGAGGACCAGCCCGAGGGCGACGACCAGCGCGGCGGTGACCCGCCGATGCCCGCCACGCTCGCCGAGCAGCCGCACGCCGACGATCGCGGCGAGGACCACGCTCGATTCGCGCAGGCAGGTGACGTAGCCGACCGGGGCGAAGCGGAAGGCGACCTGGACCATCGCGTAGGTGCCACCGACGACGATCCCGAACAGGGTGAAGCGCGGCCACCCTGCACGCAGCGCGGCGTACATCTGGCGGCCGCGGCCCTGGGCGACGCCGGCGGCCGTGATCGTCAGCATCGTGCCGACGTTGGTCGCCGCGGCGTACAGCGGCGAGTGGGTCGAGCGCACGGCATGGGCGTCGGCGACCGAGTAGGTGGCGATGGCGACGGCGACACCGATCGCCGACCCGAGACCGGCGGCGCGACCACTGCCGAGCGCGAGCAACCCGAGGGCGACGACGACCATCCCGACCACGCCGACCGGCGCGAGGTGGTCACCGAGGATCGCCAAACCCCCGAGGCCGGCGAGCAGGGCACCGCCGCCGCGGGCGATCGGATACGTCTGCGAGAAGTCGCCCAAGTCGTAGGCCCGGGTCAGCAGGATCGCGTACGGCACGTGGGCCAGCGCGCCGATCGCCGCCCAGCCGTACGCTGCCGGACTGACCCCGCCGAACACGGCGAGCACCACGGTGGCGATCACCCCGGCCATGAAGAACTGGCCCCACAGGGCGATGAAGCGGTCGCCGCTCTGCTTCACGGCCAGGTTCCAGCCGGCGTGCATCACCGCGGCGCCCAGCGCCAGCAGGGTGGCGAGCAGCATCAGGCGGGTCGGGCGCGGGTCCAGCGGCGGCCGAACAGCCAGATCACCGGGATCGTGACGACGAGCGGGCCGACGAACGCCAGCGGCCGGGTCAGCCACCATCCCACGGTCGGGCGCACGGACTCGTTGCTCCGCCCACGAATGGCATACACCAGCGCCAGGTACAGGGCCATCCCGGTGGTGTGGAACAAGAACAGCGGCGTCGACACCCGGTTGATCCGCGTGCTGAACGCCTTCCAGCGGCCCGGTCCGGCCAGTCGCCGCTCGACGAACGGGCGGATGACCTCGGCGGTGCCCGCTTGGAACAGCACGAGGGCGACGATGCACAACGTCGGCGGGGCCATGTTCGACCGTTCGCCGGGCACACCGACCATCGACCCCGGGTAGATCCCGCTGGCCACCAGGCCGGCCAGGCCGGCGAGGCCGCCGAGGAGCAGCGTCCAGTCGGCGCGCCGTACCGCGTGGACGATCCTCGCGTAGAAGAACCCGAGCTGGTGGCACAGGCCCCACACGACGAGCATGTTGATCCACCCGAGCCACTCCCAGTGGTGACGAAAGCGGCCGACGTCGACGGCGCCGGCGATCCCGGCGAAGACCACGAGCACCACCGTGTCGAATCGTTCGTGGAGCCACAAGAACACCGGGAGCAGCGCGATCAGCAGCAGGTAGACGGCCATGAACCACAGCGGGCTGATCACCAGCTTGACGGCCCGGCCGATCCAGCGCAGATCGAACACCGAGCCGAGGATGAAGCCGAGCGCCAACCACACGGCGAACAGCGCTGCCGCCGGGATGGCCAGCGCCTTGAGCCGGCGAAGCACGAACGTGCCGAGGTGTTCGCCACGGCTGCGTGCCCGATGCCACGACGTCAGGTGGGCGTATCCGCCGACGTAGAAGAACAGCGGCATCACCTGCAGCAGCCAGGTGGCCATCCACAACCCGCTGGTGAAGCCGATCGGGTTGGTCGCGTGTGGGCCGTCGTCGCTCCATTGGATGATCGTGAACACCCAGTGCCAGGCGACGACGACGAGCAGGCTGACGGCGCGCAGGAAGTCGACGTACACGTCACGTGCCGGGGCGCCCGGTGCCAGTGCGCCCGTTGGCGGTGCGACAGGCGGGGGAGCGGACGCCGCGGCCGGGCGTGCGGACATGCGCTCGGACACGCTGGGTACCCTCCACGGAATGAATCGGCCGCCGGCGTCCCAGGCCGGTGCTGTCCGGCCCCCGGCCGGCACCGGCGAGCGTAGGTCACCCGACGAAGCCGGGCGAGGAGCGGGGCGAGCCGCGGTTGCAGCTGTCGCCGTGCTCGCGGCAGCCAACGTGATGTCCAACGCGGTGGTGCCCGAGGCGCTGTACGTCGCGTGGAACCTGTGCGTCGCTGCCGCGGTGGCATGGATCGGTTGGCGGGCCGTCGGGCCCGATGCCTGCGGGTTCGGCAGTTGGCGTCGCGGGCTCCGGTGGGGTGGCGCACTGTTCGCCGTCACCGCGGCGGGCCTGGTGATCGGTTCGGTGCTGCCCGGTCTGGCGAGCCTGTACCGAGACAGCCGCGTCGAGCCCGGAGCCGGGACGATGCTGTACCACGCACTGGTTCGCATCCCGCTCGGCACCGTCGTGCTGGAGGAGGTCGCCTTCCGCGGGGTCCTGCCAGCCCTCCTGGCGCTGAGCCGACCCGCCCGCGCCCGCACGGCCCACCCGGCCCCGCCGCGCGGCTGGGCGCAGGGTGTCGTCGGCGCGTCGGTGTTGTTCGGCCTGTGGCACGTGCTTCCTGCACTCGGCCTGACGTCGCGCAACCGTGCCGCGGCCGACGCGTTCGGCACGGGGGACCGTGGCACCGTGCTCGGCGTCGTGTTTGCCGTGGTGGCCACGGCCGCCGCCGGGCTGTGGCTGTGCTGGCTGCGACTCCGCTCGCGCAGTGTGCTGACCACGGTGCTGGCCCACATCGCGACCAACTCCGTCGCCTACGTCGTCGCGTGGGTCACCCTGTACCGCTGACGCGGCGATCGAGGCGCAACGGCGAGCGCCGTAGCCTGGGCGGCGGTATGCGCGGCCCGATCGGAATGTTCGACAGCGGATTCGGGGGTCTCACGGTTGCCAGGGCGGTGATCGACCTGCTGCCGGCCGAGGACCTCGTCTATATCGGCGACACCGCGCGCTATCCGTACGGGCCGCGGCCGCAGGACGAGGTGCGCGCCTTCGCCCGCGAGCTGGCATGGAGCCTGGTCGACGACTTCGGAGCGAAGGCGATCGTCGTCGCCTGCAACACCGCGTCGGCTGCCGCGCTCGACGCGCTGCGCGCCGAGCTGCCGGTGCCGCTGATCGACGTGATCGAGCCCGGCACACGCGCGCTGGTCAGCGCGACCACCGCGGGTCGTGTCGGCGTGATCGGCACCGTCGGCACGATCCGGTCCGGGGCGTACGCTGCTGCTGTCGCTGCGACCGGCGCCGACGTGGAACTGACCGCGGCAGCGTGCCCCGGCCTGGTCGAGTTCGTGGAACGCGGCCAGACCAGCGGCGACGAGATCACCATCCTCGTCGAGCGCCTGCTCGCACCGGTGCGCGAGGCCAAGGTCGACGCGTTGCTGCTCGGCTGCACGCACTACCCGTACCTGGCTCGGGTGATCGGCGACGTGATGGGCCCCGACGTGGTGCTCGTCTCCAGCGCCGACGAGACGGCGTTCGCCGCCAAGCTCCAGCTCGGCGCCGCTGGGATCCTGCACCAGACCGCGTCGCGTCCTGGCGGCGCGCCGCCCGGGGACCATCGCTTCCTGTCGAGCGGCGACATCTCCTGGTTCGCCGATCTCGGCGGCCGGCTGCTCGGGCCCGAGCTGCGGTGTGCGACGCACTGGCAGCCGAGCGGGCACACTCACGGAGACGAGTTGCCGCTCCGCTGAACGACGCAAGCCGCCGCACGGCAGGTCACGACACAGCCCACGACATCCAGAAGGACACGATGCCCACGACCACGAACACCCCGACGACCGCACGCCCCGACGGTCGCGCCGTCGACGAGCTGCGCACGATCAGCTTCGAACGGGACTACACCGAGATGGCCGCCGGCAGCGTACTCGTCAGCTTCGGACGCACCCGTGTCCTGTGCACCGCGTCGATCGACGAGGACGTGCCCCGCTGGATGCGCAATTCGGGCAAGGGCTGGGTCACGGCCGAGTACTCGATGCTGCCCGGTGCGTCGCCCGAGCGAATCTCGCGCGAGGCGGCTAAGGGCAAGCAGTCCGGGCGCACCGTGGAGATCCAGCGGCTCGTCGGCCGAGCCTTGCGTGCCTCGTGCGACATGCGCGCGCTCGGTGAGCGCCAGGTGGTCGTCGACTGCGACGTGCTGCAGGCTGACGGCGGCACACGCACCGCGAGCATCTGCGGCTACCTCGCGCTGCACGACGCGCTGACACGGTTGGTCCAGAACCGGGTCATCGCCACCCACCCGCTGCACTCACTGTGCGCGGCGATCAGCGTCGGGATCGTCGGCGGGCGGGCCGTGCTCGACCTGCCGTACGCCGAGGACTCGTCGGCCGAGGTGGACATGAACGTCGTCGTGCTCGGGCGCAGCGGCGAAGAGCCGCGCTTCGTCGAGGTCCAAGGCACCGCCGAAGGCCAGGCGTTCAGCCGCGGCGAGTTGGACACGCTGCTCGGGCTGGCGGCCTCCGGCCTGTCCGAGATCATGGAGCTGCAGACCGAGCTGCTCGCCGAGCCGCCCAGCCCGCGGCCGCTCGGCCGTTGACGGGACGCCCGACGGTGAACGACACCCGACGATCCGACGGTCCGGTGCTGGTGTGCGCCTCCAACAACCCGGACAAGGTCGCCGAGATCAAGGCCCTGCTGGAGGGGCGCTGCACGTTGATCGCCCGGCCGGCAGGCCTGCCCGACGTCGTCGAGGATGCCGACACGCTGCTCGGCAACGCCCGCCTGAAGGCGACCGCCGTCGCCGCTGCGACCGGGTTGCCGGCCGTCAGCGACGACACCGGTCTGTTCGTCGACGGGCTCGACGGCCGGCCGGGCGTCTACACGGCGCGGTACGCCGGCGAGGATGCGACCTACGCCGAGAACCGCGCCAAGCTGCTGGACGAGCTGGCGTCCCACACCCCGCCCGCCGAGCGGACCGCAAGGTTCGTCACCGTGGCGATGGTGGTCTGGCCGGGCGGGGCCGAGGTGGCCGTCGAGGGTGTCTGCGAGGGCTCGATCGCCCCCGCCGAGCGTGGCCGGCGTGGGTTCGGGTACGACAGCGTGTTCGTTCCCGCCGAGGGTGACGGGCGGACCTTCGCCGAGATGACCGACCACGAGAAGCACGCGATCTCGCACCGTGGCAAGGCGCTGGCCGCGCTCGCCGTCGCGCTCGGCGGATCCGCACAGCACGCCGCGTCAGGCGGTTGACCGGGGCGCGCCGGCGGTGCGTCCCGGGCCGAGCGCGAGTCGGCCGCCGATCGCCAGCCCGACGATTGCCCCGACGACGGGCCGGTTGCGCACGGCGCCGTACACGCCGAATGGGGCGACGGCGGCTCCGATGGCCAGGCCGCAGAACAGGGCGGTCAGCACGGTGCGGCGCTGGCGATCGGTGAGGCGCCGGGCGCGTGCGATCGCGACGAGCCGTGGCGAGTACCACCGCTCCAGCTCTCGGCGCCGGCCGACGAGGTAGATCAGCCAGATCGCACCGAGCGACCCGAGCAGGTGGCCGGCCCATTGCAGCCACGAAGCCGTCGTGCGGGTCATCCCGAGCAGCGTCACCACGTGGTGGCTGTAGCCGAGCCACGTGGCCAGCAGCCGGCCGTCGTGGGTGAACGAGTCGAGCACGACGTGCGTCAGCACGCCGATCGTCACGCCGGCGAACGCCTGCCAGCGCGTCGGGTGCCGTGTGGCGACGACCGCCCACGAGTGGGTCCGGAACGGGCCGAGGTCGGGAGCGATCGACGGCCACACGGGAGCGATCCACCGGCGTATCAGCCACACCATCACCAGCCCGAGGGCGACATCGAGCGGGAAGCCGGACCACTCGTGGCTGTGGACCCCCAGGTCGTAGGCGACGGCGTCGGCCAGGTCGGGCATCGCCGAACCGACCAGCAGCGCCGTCCCGTCGACCCGCCCCGGCCAGCGGCGCTTGATCGGCAGGACACAGGCCTGATGAGCCGGCGCGGTCACGGGCATGGCCGCCCAGTATCGCGGCCGGACCGGGGTGCGCGATGCGGCACGGCGCGCCGTTTCGACGCGCCGCCCGGTCGAATGCCGACAATGTTGATCGGGATTATGCAGTAGGATCGTGGCCATGGCACGGCTTCGTTCTTGGTTCCCCAACCCTGTCAACGAGACCTCGGCGCGCCTGGTCGCTGCCGGCGTCGTCGCCCAGGTCGTGGCCTTCGGCGTGCTGCGCAGCGGGTGGCTGCTGGTCCCGCTGGTCTACGGCTTCGTCGCCCGCGTCATCGCCGGCCCGACCCTCAGCCCGCTCGGCCAGGTCGTCACCCGCTGGGTGACGCCGAGGTTGGCGATCGACCACCGGCTGGTGCCGGGTCCGCCGAAGCGCTTCGCCCAAGGAATGGGTGTCGCCTTCTCGGTCGTCACCGCGGTGCTGTGGGCCACCGGCCACAGCACCTTGGCGATGGTGGTGGTGCTGATGCTCGGCGGTGCGGCGCTCCTCGAGTCGGCGTTCGGCATCTGCCTGGGCTGCATTGTCTTCGGCCAGCTGATGCGGTGGGGACTGATCCCCGAGTCGACCTGCGCCGAGTGCGGCGACATCTCCGGCCGGCTGGCAGCCCGTCGTGCCGAGCTCGCCGCCGTGGGAGCGTCACCCGCGGCCTAGACGGCTTCGGTGCGGGCCGGCGGCCGCTGCGCTGGCCACGTCCGCGCCCGCGCCGCACGCGATGTGGCGTGCGGGCGGAGGGACTCGAACCCACACTCCTCGCGGAACAAGAACCTAAATCTTGCGCGTCTGCCAGTTTCGCCACATCCGCTTGAAAAGA
>CAZMHG010000086.1:7498-9128 GCA_964565975.1 uncultured Ilumatobacteraceae bacterium
CGCCACGCCCGCGGCGAGAGCTTCAGGCTAGACCGCCGGTCGGGTGACCCGGCCGGGCTCAACCGCTGACGGGGATCCAGGCGAGCACCAGCTGGGCCACCTGGACGTCGGTCTTCTCCAAGGCGATCGGGGTCGTGTCGACCCGCTTGGCGACCTCGTTCCAGTTGGCGTCGATCTGGGTGACCTCGTCGGCCAACTCGTGCTCGAGCTCGTCGACCTGGGTGTGCAGCGCGTCGAGCTTGGACTGTGCGGCGTCCAGACGCTCGGAGGCGTTGGCGGCCTGGGCGCGCTTGTTGGCCGCGCTCCCGGCGCCGCGCAGCAGTCGCCCGAGCATGCCGGACCGGCTGCTTCCGCCGAGCAGGCCGCCGAGGATCGAACCGGCCGTGGACAGAACCTCGCTGCTGTGCGCACCGCGGCTTGCCTGCGCGGCGACATCGGCCCGGCTCTGCGCGTTCTGGATCTGCGACTGCAGCGAGCGGGCCTTCGTCTCGTACTTGTCGCGCAGCTTCGCCGTGTCGCGGTCGGCCAGGTCGTCGGCCGCCTGCGCGCATCGCGCGGCGAACTGGTCGGCGGTCTCGCCGGGGCGAGAGAACAGCTTGAGATCCTTGTTGACCATGATCTGCATGGTCTGCGAACGCACGAGCGCGTCGACCAGGTTGCGCTGCACCTGGCCGAACAGCGTCTTGTCGCCGAGCGGGGCATCGGTGAGGCGGTACACCGACTGCGCTGGCGCCTGCTCGCGCAGGTCGCGGTCGTCGTAGTCGACTGCGGTCGCCGTGCTGGGGTCGATGGTCGCCCCAAGCGGAAACATCACCGCCTCGTACTCGGATTGGTGCACCAGGTCGGCCTTGGCGTCGTCGTAGCGCAGGTTGACACGCGCCACGATCGCCGGCCGCAGGACCGTGCCGCGGGGGTCTCCGCCAATCGCTGCGAGCCACGGGGCTGCGGGGTCGACCCACCGCACGGGCGTGCCCTGAGCGACGTCCGGCATGACCGGCGTGTCGTCGGCGCCGAGCGTCGCGGCCGCCGGCGTGGCCGCAGGGGCACCAGCTGGCGAGGCTGCCCCGGTCGCCCCGGCGGTGGCGGCCGCCGGCGCCGCGTCGGCGTTGACGGCGAGATGCTTCTTGTCGTGCATCAGCGTGTCGATCTGGTCGCGTGTCAGCGGGCCGCGCAGGTAGCTGATCGCCCAACGGGTGGTGAACACCTCTGGCTGGTCCTTGCCCGCCCGGCGCAGCACGAACTCGCGCTTGGCCAGCCCGGAGATGGTCTCGCCCAACGCGCCGGTGTCGACGTTGCCGCTGGCCGCCGTCATGCCGTCGAGGAGGCGTTGCTTGTCGCGATCGGTCTGCAGCCGCCCGATCATCCACGTGCCGGCGTTGGAGATCGCCTTGTAGTCGATGTCCACCGGGTTCTGCGTGCTGAGCACCACACCGACGCCGAACGCGCGAGCCTGCTTCATCAGGGTCATGATCGGCTTCTTCGTCGGCGGCGCGGCGGTGGGCGGCAGGTAGCCGGCGACCTCGTCCATGTACAGCAGGGTGCGCAGATCGGTGGTGCCGCTCTGTGCGCGCATCCACGTGATCAGCTTGCTGAGCACCAGCGTGGTGACGAACTGGCGCTCCTGGTCGCT
>CAZMHG010000087.1:0-9031 GCA_964565975.1 uncultured Ilumatobacteraceae bacterium
CTGACCGAGGCCGACCTCCAACGGATCGTCACGATCCAGCTGTCCAAGCTGCGCCAGCGGATGGCCGACCGGCGCATCGGCCTGGAGGTCGGCGACGAGGCGATGAGCTGGCTGGCGCACACCGGGTACGACCCGGCCTTCGGTGCCCGCCCGTTGAAGCGCGTCATCCAGCGGGAGCTGGCCGACCCGGTCGCCAAGCTGATCTTGGAAGGCCGGATCGGCGACGGCGACACCGTCCACGTCGACGTGCTCGACGGCCAGCTGACCGTCGGGTGACGGGCGCCGCCGGCGCAGGACACGCCGTCCCCGTTGCATCCGCCGGTCGCACGAAGGATGATGCTCGGCGATGCGCACTCGGATCGCTCTCGCTGTCGGATCGTTGATGCTCGTGCTCGGCGCGGTGCCGGGCGTGACAGATGCTCGGGACACCTCGCCGGTGGAGCACCGCTTCACCTACACGCACCCGAATCTCGGCCAGCTCGACGTGGTCACCCGCCAGATGGGCCAGGGTCAGGGTGACTCGACGATCGACATCACCAACGCGGACGGGCGGTCGGTCTACCACCGCGCCGCGGGCCTGGAGTCGTTGACGCCGCTCGGCGACGTCATCCCGGCCGATGCCAGCACGGCGCCGCTGGCCACCGTGGATGCGCTGAACCACATCTTCATCCAGTACAACCCTGGGCGTTACGACGGCATCCTCGTGCTCGTCCCCGTCGCCACCGGCTTCGACGACCTGAACAGCGGATGGGACGCCGACACGGCGACCGGCCGGTTCTACTCGACCGCCGCGTCCGACGTGAACAACGACGGTCAGTACGAACTGCAGACGACCGTCAACGACTGCTCGCCGTCGTGCGCCGAAGGCCTTGGTACCACCGAGATGTCGGTGTGGGACCCGACCGCGTACGACTACGTCGACGCCGGCCCGGTGGTCGACAACCACGCCTGCGCGGTGGACGCGACCGGCACACCGATCGCGCCCGTGCTCAGCGTCGCCCCCGAGGTCAAGTTCGCCACGGGCACGTTCGGGACGAGCATCACCGGGAACCTCCAGCCCGGCCGAGCGACCCGCTACCTGCTCGGCGCGGCAGCGGACCAGACGATGACCGTCAGCCTGGAAGCACCGACCGGCGGACTACTCGCCGTGCGCCCTCCGCAGCAGTCCGGCGACGGGACGTTCCTGGCAACCGGGGTCACGCAGTACCGCACGGAGCTGGGGATCGACGGCATCTGGGTGGTCGACGTCTACGCCTGCGGCGCGCCGATCGACTACACCGTCAGCTTCGACATCCGCTGACCAGCGCGGCACCGCAGCAACGATGTCCGCCGCAACGACGGGCCACGACCCGGCGACCGAGGGCCACCACGCGCATCTGCGCGTCGGCTGGCTGGAGCTGTTCTTCGACCTGATGTTCGTCGGGGTGATCTCGGCGATCTCCCACGACATGAACGGCAACCCGTCGATCGTCCGGGCGCTCGAAGGCGCCGGGCTGGTGGTGATCGTGTGGGGCTTGTGGTTCAACGTCACCGCGCTGACCAACCTGTCGGGCGGCATCGTGCGCTGGGGGCGCATCGGCGTGTTCGCCTCGATGGCCGGCATGGGTGTGGTGGCGGTCGGGATCGGCGACCTGCATCGCACCGGCGCGTGGGCGTTCGTCATCGGCTTGGCCATCGCCCGCACGTCGGTGTGGCCGAGTTGGGCGTTGACCCGCCGGCGCCAGAGCCTCGGCCAGTTGCGGCCGGCGGTCTACGGCCCGATCCTCGGCGTGCTGTGGGTGAGCACCGCTGTTGCTCCGTCGTCGTGGCGATGGGGGCTGTGGGGCGTGCTCCTCGCGGTGGAGCTGGTCATCTCGGTGCTCACGCCGACCACGGCGACCTACACCCTCGACGGCGGCCACATGGTCGAACGGATCGGGCTGTTCGTGCTGATCGTCCTCGGCGAGAGCGTGGTCCAGATCGTGTCGGCCGCGTCGGGTCACCGCAGCGCGGCGGCGTGGGTCACGACGGCAGCCTCGTTCGCCCTGATCTGCGCGCTGTGGTGGCTGGTCTACGAGGCGACGGTGTCGCGGATGGAGGAGAGCGCCGTCGCCCGGTCCGGGGTGATGGCGCTGGTCGAGCTCCTCGGCGGAGGCCAGCTGTCCGTGATCGTCGGGCTCGTCCTGCTTGCCCCGGGGCTGGCGACCGGCATCGAGCACGCCGGCGACGCGTCGCCGCGCTTCCCGCCCGGCGCGCTGCGGATCGTGTGCGCGGGGATGCTCCTCGTCTACCTCGGTGTGGCCAGCCTCGGGCTGCGCGCGTTCGAGGCGTCGATCGGCGGCATGCAGGCGTCGATCGCGGCGAAGGTGACGCGGGCGATCGTCATCGTCGCCCCGATCGGGCTGGCGTGGTGGCTGTTGGCCGACGCGGCGCCGATGCTCGTCGTGGCGATCTTCGCCGCGCTGACCGCCCTGGTGTGCTGGCGGCAATGGGCCGGCCAACAGGTGGTCGACCGGTGGGTCGCGGCAGGGATGCCGCCAAAGGGCACGGCGGCGTGGAACGCAGTCGCCGGCCGCACGGCGACCGAGCGGCCCGGGTGATCAGCCAGGCGGGGCGCCGACGGACACCATCGTGGGCTCGGCGGGAGCGCTGCTGGTGATCGCCGGGCAACGGTGGCACGCCGCGGCACCCTGGTCGTGCCACCACCGGCACGTGCGTCGGATCGAGCACGTCGGCAGCCGGTCGACCACCACGGGCAGCGTGGCGGTGATCCGCTCGGCCAGGGTGCACCCGCCGCTCGTGTGGTGGGCACAACCGGACTGGGCGCACGGGCCGGCGAGCCGGGCGACGGTACCGACGTCGATCTCACCGGCAGCGTCGTGCAACGCACGTGGGACATCGCAGCGATCGACCATGTAGGTGATCCGTCCCTCGGCGTGCTCGGCGCGGTCGACGAGCCCGATCAGTGCCGTCGCCCGGTCCAGCGTGGTGCTCGGGCAGAGCATCCGGTCGTCAGCCAACAGGCCCACCGGCGATCGGCCCGGTCTGCGGCAGGCCCGGGATCTGATGCTCGAGATCGATCCAGATCCCGATCCAGATCTTCGGGTTGAACAGCGTTCCGTCCGGCCTCCGGCCGATCTCGAGCGAGGACGCGACGGCCCGCGATGTGGCTGCGGCCAACTCGTCGATGCGCAGCGAGCCGGCAAACTTCTGGTCCGACATGGCAGCTCCTTTCGTCGTGGCGTCCGCGGAGATGCGGGCGACACGATCAGGACCCACGAGCTAGGCGGAACGTACGCGGAGTTGGCCTCCTACACGAAGTAGTTCGGTCGATAGCCGGGATCGGTGAGGCCCGGCCGGTCGAGGCGGAACGGTGTCAGGTCGAGATCGCCGCGGGTGGGCACCGGCGGAGTGCGGGCGCAGGCGCGCTCGGCCAACGTGCGGCCGAACCAGCTGGCGAACTTGAAGCCATGACCGGCGCCGAGCGCGACCTGCACACCGGGGTGGCCGGGCACGTCATCGAGCACGAAGTCACGGTCCGGCGTGAGCGTGTAGAGGCACGTGGTCACCTGTGGGTCGGCGAGGGTCAGCGCCGGGAGCGTGGCGGCGAGGAACGCGCCGAGGCGGGCCAGCGACGCGTGGTCGGGGTCGAACGATCTGCCGTCCGCCGTGGTCGGCTGTCCGCCGACGTCCTCGGCAGCCTTCACCCGGTCGGTCACGCCGTAGATCGGGAAGCCGTAGAAGCTCGGTTCGTCCATCCAGATCCAGACCGGGAAGCGGCCGGCGGCGAACGGTGCGAGGTTCGCCGTGCGGTAGTACACGACCTGCTCGCGGGTCACCTCCAGCGGCAGGGTCACGCCGAGCGGGGCGAGCAGCTGCCCGGCCCAGGCGTCGGCAGCCACGACCACCGAGCCGGTGACGTACGTCGTGTCGCCGGCGATCACCACCACCTCGCCGTGGCCGTCGGACCGGATCGCCGTGACCGGGCTGTGCTCGTGCAGCACCGCGCCGTTGCGCCGGGCGAGATCCTGGTGCGCACGGGTCCCCCGCGCCGCGGGCGCGATGCCCGTGTCGTCCTGGTACAGCGCGGTGACGCCGTCGTCCAGGCGAAACGGCGGGTAGCGGCGGACGACCTCACCGGCGTCGAGCACCTCGTACGGCACGCCGGCCGCATCCATCGACTCGGTGTAGGTGTGCATCGGGATCGCTGCGTCGTGGGGGAACAGGTCGATCCCACCGGTCCGTACGACGAGCGGCTCGCCCAGCTGCTCGGACACTGCGGTCCATGCGTCGTACGCTGCGGCGGTCAGGCGGACGTAGTGCTCGGTGTGGTAACTGCGCCGGATGATCCGCGAGTGGTCGTGGCTGGCGCCGCGCACGTGGCCCAGCTCGAACTGCTCCAGGCCGACGACGCGTGCCGGATCGTCGGCGAGGCGCGACAACCAGTACGCCGCGGCCGAGCCGATGCCGCCGAGCCCGACGACGACATGGTCCACCTCGACCGTCCGGGCCGTGGACCTTGCGCCGGTCATCCGGCGCCTCCCATCCGGGCCTGCCACCAGCGACGCAGGTCCAGGCTCCAGTCCTCGAGCGGCGAGTACCAACCGTGGTCGAAGTGGCGCGACGTCATGCCGCGCTGGACCCGTTCGCAGATCGCCCAGTCCTGGCGGTTGACGGTGTCCCAGAAGTCGACGGCATCGCACGGGTCGAAGCCGGCGCCGGCGATCTCGTCCGGATGGAACAGGAAGTCGCACACGACCCGGGTCTGTGCCGGTCCTGCCGGCCACAGCGTGAACGCGGCGACGTGATCGCGCGACAGCGAGACCCACAGGTTGGGGTAGAACAGCTCGCCCTTGTGGCGCGTCCGCTCGGCCGCGCTGAGCCCGGGGAACGACGCCCGCGCCGACGTGCCGCTGGCCGTGAAGGTGTCGGCGCCGTCGGCGTGCGGGATGCCGTCGGACCAGTCCAGATCGTTGCCCCCTCCGTGGCGGAAGGCCGGCACGACCCGACACAGCTCCGGGTGCACCGGCCCGCAGTGGTAGCACTCGTTGTAGTTCTCGCTGAGCACCTTCCAGTTGGCGGCCACGTCGTACACCAGCTGTGCTGCGCGTCGCAGGTCGGCCAGCGGGTAGTTGACGATTCGCTGCGCGCCGGGCGAGGCCGCCAGCGCGAACTGGACCCCTGGTTGGTGTTGCACGAACACGAACCCGCCCCACGTGTGCAACCCCAGACGATGCAGCCCGGTGGCGTCCGTCGTCGTTGTGGTGAGGTGCGGCGTGGCGCGCAGCGAGCCGTCCAGTGCGTAGCTCCAGAGGTGGTACGCACAGCGAATCGAGTGGTCGAAGCGGCCGGTGCGATCGCCGGCGCAGGTGCTGTCGACCAACTCGGCACCGCGGTGCGCGCACACGTTGGCCATCGCCGCCAGCGACCCGTCGGGCTGACGCACGAGGAGCGCGCGCTCGCCGGCCATGCTCACCAGCCGGTAGCTGCCGGGCGCGTCGGCGACGTCCTCGTCGCGGCCGACGCAGACCCACTCCGGGGCGAACAGCCGCTCGCGCTCGGCCGCCCACACGTCGGCGTCGACGTACGCCGACCGCCGCAACGAAGCCTCGAGCACGACGCGTCAACGTAGCCGGGGACGCGTCGTCCTGGCGGTGCGTGGGCTCGGCGGATCGGCGCGAACGGGCACCGTTGCCCGCCGGCGCGGACCAGCCGGGCGTCGGCGGTCGGTCGCCCACCGCGTCCGGGCTCGCCGGTCACGATGCGTACGCTTCGCCGATGCCGACGCAGCGGGTGTGGATCGTCACCCGCGACGGCACGCGGCTGTCGGCCAACCTGTACCTGCCGGCAGCCCGGCCCGCTCCGGTGCTGCTCGAGGCGCTGCCCTACCGCAAGGACGACCTGACCGCCGAGTCGCACCTCGAGGACTACACGCGCCTGCGCGACGAGGGCGGGTTCGCCGTGTGCCGGGTGGACCTGCGCGGCACGGGATCGTCCGCCGGGCGGGCGACCGACGAGTACCCGGCGACCGAACTGGACGACCTCAACGACGTGATCGCCTGGCTCGCGGTGCAGCCGTGGTCCAGCGGTCGCGTGGGGATGTTCGGGTACAGCTACTCGGCGTTCAACAGCGTGCAGCTCGCCTGTACCCGGCCGCCGGCACTCGGCGCGATCTGCGCGGTGTACGGCACGGACGACCGGTACACCGACGACGTGCACTACACCGGCGGTGCGCTGCGCGGCATCGACCTGGTCGACTACTGCCACTACATGACCGTGTACAACGCCCTGCCGCCCGTCCCGGCCGTGTGGGGCGACGGCTGGCAGGCGGAGTGGCGGGCACGGATCGCCGAGCACGAACCGTGGCTGTTGCGCTGGATGGCCGAGCAGACCGACGGCGACTACTGGCGTCACGGCTCGTTGCGCCCGGGCGTGGACCGCTTGGTCTGCCCGACGATGCTCGTCGGCGGGTGGGCCGACGGCTATCGCAACAACTCGTACCGCACCTGGGCGGCATTGGACGCGCAGGGAACCCCGGCCGAACTGCTGATCGGACCGTGGGCCCACATGGCGCCCGACCGATCGTTGCCCGGGCCCCACCTCGATCTGGTCACCGAGATGATCCGCTGGTTCCGGCGCTGGTTGGCCGACGACCCGGGGGCGCCCGTGCCGCCGATCCGCCTGTACGTGCAGTCGTTCGATTCCCCGGCCCCCGACCTGGCGGTGCGCAGTGGTTCGTGGGTCGGGCTGTCCGAATGGCAACCGCAGGTGCACACCGTGCGCCCGTCGGTCGGCGGCGAGTACACCGTGGCCACCCCACCAAGCACCGGCACGGCGGCGTGGATCTCGTGCGCCGGAAGCCTGCCCTGGGGCCAACCGTCGGACCAGCGCGCCGACGACGCCGTGTCCACGACGTTCGCCTGGCCGGTCCCGGACGGCGGCTGGACGGTCGTCGGCCACCCCACGCTGCGCTGCCGGTTGCGCAGCGATCAGCCCGTCGCCCAGCTCTCGGTCAAGCTCGCCGAGGTCGATCCCTCGGGCACCTCGGCGCTGGTCAGCCGCGGCATCCTCAACCTGACCCACCGCGATTCGTCCACCGCGCCGTCGCCCGTTCCGGTGGGCGTCCCGATCGACGTCACGATCGAGTTGGACGCCTGCGCCTGGTCGTTCGCTCCCGGGCATCACCTGCGGCTGGCGCTGGCGTGCGGCGACTGGCCGAACATCTGGCCCGCTCCCGCGGCCGCCGTGCTCACGGTGGACGCCGCCACGCTGGCCGTCGACCTGCCCCTGGCCGATCCGGCTGCCGTGCGTGATGCGGCGATCACCACCACGCCCGCGCCACCGGCCCGGCCGGCCGACCCCGACGTCCACTGGCGCATCGCCCGCGACGTGCTCACCGCCGAGGTGACCTGCGAGACGGGCTACGGCTCGGCCGGTCCGCTGCCCGAGTTCGGCGCGTACGCCGACCGCTACGAGGGCGTGATCGGTGTCGGCGACGCAACGACCGCGGACATGCCGGCGGCCTCAACCAGGGCATGGGCCACCGCCAGGACCCGGTGCGAACTGGACTTCCCCGAGGGGCGGTGCGCGGTCGAAGGACACCTGCGCGTCGACGCCGATGCGTCGGACTACCACCTGGCGATCGATCTGCAGGCGACGCTCGACGGCCAGCCGTTCGGTGCCCGCCACTGGCGCCGCACCGTCGCCCGTCACCTGGCCTGAGCCCACCACCCCAAGCGCCCGGTCGCCGCGCTGCAGCTCAGTCGGCCGCGGCGCCGGTCGGGCGGCCGACCGTGTCGCACTCGACCGCGTGGCACGCGACCGTGTGCTCGGGGCCGAGGCTTCCGGCCAGGTCGGGGTCGACCGTGCGGCAGCGCTGTTCGATCCCGAGCGCGGCCGCCGTGCCGTCGGCAACCAGCGGGCACCGTGGTTGGAAGCGGCACCCGGCCGGGATCGAGGTCGGGTCGGCCGCGCCGCGCAACACCTGCGGCGGGCCGGCCGCGCCGGGAAGGACCGAGATCAGCGCCGCGGTGTACGGGGGCCGTGGCGCGGTGCGGACCTGCACGGCCGGGCCATGCTCGACGATCCGGCCGAGGTACATCCCCGCGACACGGTCGGCGATGTTCCACGCCAGCCCGAGGTCGTGGGTGACGACGATCAGTCCCATGCGGTCGGTGCGGGCAAGGTCGAGGAGGACCTCGAGGATCTCGCCGCGGATCGACGCGTCGAGGCTTGAGACCGGTTCGTCGGCGATCAACAGGCGCGGCTCCACGGCGAGCGCGCCGGCGATCAGCACGCGTTGGCGTTGCCCCCCGGACAGCTCGTGCGGGTAGCGCGCCGCGAACCGTTCGGCGGGGCGCAGTCCGGCCCGGGTGAGCGCGCCCAGGACGCGTTCGCCCAGATCGCCGCGCATCCGCTGGATCCGCGGCCCTTCGGCGACCGCGTCGAACACGGTGCGCCGCGGGTTGAGCGCGCCCATCGGGTCCTGGAAGATCAGCTGCACCTGACGGCGCAACGTGCGCAGCGCCGCTCGATCGGCAAGCTCGATCGGGCGCTCGTCGAGGGTGATGCTGCCGCTGTCCAGCCGTTGCAGGCCGAGCAGGGCGCGGGCCAGCGACGTCTTGCCGCACCCGGACTCGCCGACGAGCGCGACGATCTCGCCGTCGCCGACCCGCAGGCTCACGCCGTCCACCGCGGTGGCCGCCGGCGCTCGGCGGCGGGCGGGATACGTGACGCGGGCATCGGTGGCGGCGAGCGTGGTCATCCGTGCCCCGGTGCCTCGCCGACGTGCACGCACGCGGCCTCGTGCCCGTCGCACACCGGGCGCAGCTGGATGTCGCCGGCGGTGCACGCCGCCACCCGGCGCGGGCACCGCGGTGCGAACGCGCAGCCTGGCCCGGGGGTCGCCGCGTCGGGCGGGTCGCCCCCCAGACCGCGTGGTGCGAAGCGCGCGACGCGATCGCCGACGTGGGGGAACGCGCCGACCAGCGCCGCGGTGTACGGGTGTGCGGCGTCGCCGAGCACGGCGGCGGACGGCCCGTGTTCGACGAGC
>CAZMHG010000088.1:0-8941 GCA_964565975.1 uncultured Ilumatobacteraceae bacterium
TTGATGGCGGTCGCATAGCGGCCGTTGTCGCCGGCGAACAACCCGTCGCGTGTCAGGACGCCCGACGCCGACAGCGTCGCGGCTCTCGGCTGGACGCTGCAACTGCCGTCACCGCCGCGCCCGGCCGTGGCAGGTCGATCCGTGACTGGGTCTTGATCGGTCCCTGCTGCGACCATCCACGCGGCACCCAGTAGCCCTCCTTCGTCCAATCGGTCAGCTCGATCTTGGCCAGCCACTTCGTCGCGCTGACGTAGCCGTACAGACCGGGCACCACCAACCGGACGGGGAAGCCGTGCTCCAGCGGAAGGGCCTCGCCGTTCATGCCGATCGCCAGCAGCGCGTCGCGGCCGTCGGTGACGACGTCGAGCGGTGAACCGCAGGTCCAGCCGTCGTAGCTCGTGCTGAACACCTGTGTCGCGCCGGGCTTGGGCACCGCGCGGGCCAGGACGTCGGCCAGCAGGACGCCGCGCCACACCGCGTTGCCGATCAGGTTGCCGCCGACCTCGTTGCTGACGCAGGACAGCGTGATCATCCGCTCGACCTGCGGCATCGCCAGCAGGTCCGCGTAGCTCAGGGTGAACGGCGTGTCGACCATGCCGCCGATCTCGCACTTCCACGACCCGGCGCTGATGCGCGGGAACGACAGCGCCGTGTCGATCCGGTAGAAGTCGCGGTTGGCGATGACGAAGGGCATCTGCGCGTCGACCTGCGCGCCGTCGGGCACCGTGTACGGGACCGTCGTCACCGCGGTGCCGGACGACCCTGCGCCCGCCGTGCCACCGGGTGTCAGGGCCTCGCGGGCGGCGCGGCGCGCATCGTCGATGCGCGCGTCGTCGACCGTGCGGCCGATCGCACCGGCCACCACGGCGACGGCCGCGCCGGTCCCGCCGGCGGCCAGGAACCTGCGGCGGTCCCAGCCGAGCGGCGCCTGTGAACGTCCGGGCACCTCGATCGGCCATGGGCGGAGCAGCATCCACAGTGCGCCGCAACCGACCAGCGCGCCGATGACGCTCGGCCACGCTGCCGAACCGGTTTGCGCCGGGCGGTGCAACGCTGCCAGGACGCCGACGATCCCGAACAGGCCGACGATCCCGACACCGAGTCGCCGGCGGTGACGCCCGAGCGCCCCCGCGGCGAGGGCGACGAGTGCCAGGATCGACACGATCCCGATGCGCAGGGCGAGCTTGTCGTTGGTCCCGAAGTTGCGCACGGCGAACTCCTTCACCCAGCCGGGCACACGGTCGATGACCTCGCCGCCGACGGCGTCGATCGGCGAGACCACGTCGATCAGCGCGGCGACGGCGATGCCGACCCCGACGGCCAGACCGCCGGCGACGAGCCCGGCGAGCGCGGCCCAGCCACGTGGGACCGGCCGGGTCGGCCACGCCGCCGGCCGAGCACCGCCGCCCGGGGCATCGTTCGGTGAGACGTTGCCCGGTGACAGGTCCTCCGGTGGCACGGGTCCGGTGTTCTCGTTCATTGCTCGTTGTCCTTTCGCGCAGCCGGCAGCGTGATGCGGATCACTCCCCCGGGTCCGGGCTCGACGGCGACGCGCCCGCCGTGCTGGTCGGCAAGCGTGCGGGTGATGGCCAGGCCGAGGCCGGCGTGGCCGGCGGCCGGGCCGCGTGCGGGGTCCGCCCGGCTGAACGGCTCGAACGCCAGGGCGCGGAACCAGTCGGGGAATCCCGGCCCCTGGTCGCGCACGACGACGTCGACCCACTCGGCGCTCGTGGTGACGACGATGTCGACCACGCCGCGATCGGGGCTGTGGCCGATGGCGTTGTCCACGACGTTGCGGACCATGCGCGCGACGTCGAGCCAGGTGGCCCAGACCCATCCCGGCGCCCCGACCGTCGCCGCCAGGCGGATGCCACGGCGATCAGCCAGCGGTTGCAACGCCTCGACGGCTTCGTCGACCACCTCGGCGACGGCGACCCGCTCGGTGGGCACCGGCGCGGCGTTGCTCTCGACTCGGGCGAACTCGGTCAGGCGCTCGATCAGCGCCTGCACGTTGCCGATCTCGGCGGCAAGCACGCCGTACGACTTCGTCCGGTCGGTGCTGACCCCATCCTGCAGGCTCTCGACGACGGCGCGCATCGCGGCCAACGGCGTTCGCAGGTCGTGGCCGACGCTCGATAGGAACACGTTGCGCGCCTCGGCGACGCGCTCGCGCTCGCGGGACGTCTCGGCAAGGGTGTCGACCATCGAGTCGACCGCGTGCGCGGCACGGCCGACCTCGTCGGTCCGATCGATCCTCGTGCGCGCCGTGAGGTCCCCCGCGGCGACCCGTTCGGCGACCTCGCCGAGGCGGGCGATGTCCGTGGCCAGGGGTCGCGTCAGCTGGGCGCCGACGAGCAGGGCGAGGCCCGACGACAGCAGCAGGACCACCAGGAACAGCCGGTAGTCGTGGCTCGACAGGAACATCGCGTTGGACGCCGCCGACGCGGTGACCGCCCCGACCCCGAGGGCCAGCAGGCCGACGAGCAGCGCGGCACCGGCGACGCTCGCCCGCCGGGCGACCCACCGGCGCAGGAGGGGCACCAGGGCGGCTGCGACCAGCGCCGGCGCGGCGAGCACGACCACGAGATGGGCTCGCTGGCCGCCGCCCGCCGGTCGGACGATCAGCTCGGCGAGGACGACGGAGACGGCGACGAGCGCCACGGTCAACAGGAGCGTCAGCCAGCTGGACCGCATCACGCCGCTCATGGCTCGAACCGGTACCCGACGCCGAACACCGTCGTCACCCAACGCGGCGCCTCCGGATCGGCCTCGATCTTGTGGCGGAGCCGGCGGACGTGCACGGTCACCGTGGCGGGGTCCTGGAAGTCCGGCGACGAGTCCCACACGTGGGCCAGCAGTTGTGCACGGCTGAACACCTGGCGGGGCGCCTGGGCGAGGAACGCCAGCAGGTCGAACTCGCGGGCGGTCAGCGCCACCGTCCGGCCGCGCACGGAGACCTCACGCGCCGGCAGGTCGATGGTCAGCCCGTCGAACCGCAGCCCGGTCGCAGCGAGCGGGCGGCGGGTGCGGCGCAGCACGGTGCGCACCCGGGCAACCAGCTCGCGCGGCGAGAACGGCTTGGTCACGTAGTCGTCCGCGCCGAGCTCGAGGCCGATGACGCAGTCCGATTCCTCGACGCGCGCGGTGAGCAGGATCACCGGTGTCGTGTCCAGCACGCCCGAGCGGAGCAGGTCGGTGCCCGTCGTTCCGGGCAGCATCACGTCGAGCACCACGAGGTGCGGCTCGACCCGGCGAACGGCGGCGGCGACGTCGTCGCCACGACCGAGCTCGACCACGTCGTAGCCGTCGCGCCGCAGGTACTCGCCGACCACCTGGCGCACCGTCGGCTCGTCGTCGACGACCAGGATCCGTTCTGCCGGCATGGCACAACCCTACGAAGCCGGGCCGGCCCCGGTCGGCGCATCGCGGCGCGAGTTTCGCAAACGTTTCGCAGGCTGCAAGCGCCCGGACCCCGGATCAGCCGATGCGGGCCGCGGCCTCGTCGAACAAGCGCTGCAGCTCGTCGTGCAAGCGGGTGGTCGTGGCCTTCAACTCGTCACGCGGTGTGCGCCCGCGCTCGTCGACCGGCATCACGATCGGCGTGCCGATGATGACCTGCAGTCGTGACGGGCGGATGAACTTGGCGCCCTTGGGCATCGCCTTGTCCGAGCCGGCGATGCCGACCGGGATGATCGGCACACCGGCCTTGGCGGCGACGAAGGTGACCCCGTCGAACAGCGGCTGGACGATCGGGCCGACCTTGCGCTCGCCCTCGGGGAACAGCACCAGCGGTTGGCCGGCCTCGAGCAGGGCGATGGAGCGCTTCAACGCCTCCCGGTCGGCCGTCCCACGACTCACCGGGAACCCGCCGAGCGCGGTGAGCAACCTGCCGAACCAGCCCTTCCAGTACTTGTCGGCACCCATGAAGCGCATCCGCCGGCGGGTCACGCCGGAGGCGATCGGCGTGTCGAGGATGCTGCGGTGCACCGGGGCGAGGACGAACGGGCCTTCCGCCGGGATGTTCTCGCGCCCGTCGACGCGCATCCGGCACCACGTCCGGCAGAAGCCGGTGACCAGGTTGCGCACCAGAAAGTAGACCAGCCGGTCGAGCCGCGAGGTCCCGGCCAGCTCGGTTCGTATCCGTGTCATCGCCGTCCCATCGTCCGCTCGATCTCGTCGAGCACCTCGTCGGTCGTCAGCCCAGACGTGTCGACCACCACCGCTCCCGCCGCTTCCACCAGCGGCCCGTGAGCCCGGCCGGCGTCGGCGGCATCGCGGGCGGCGATCGACGCCTCGATCTCGGCGAGGTCGCCGCCCGACTGGGCAACGCGCCGCTCGGCGCGCACGCGCGGCGAGGCGGTGAGGTACACCTTGGTCGCCGCGTCGGGGAACACCACCGATCCGATGTCGCGACCCTCGATCACCGAACCTGCCCGTGCATGCCCCCACTCGCGCTGGCGGCGGACCATGTCGGTGCGCACGGCAGGGTTCGCCGCGACCGGCGTGACCGCGTCGGTGACCGCCCGGCCACGGATCTGCGCGGTTGCGTCGACCCCGTCGACGACGACGCGATCCGGCGTGAACTGGAGCTCCATCGCCGGAAGTGCCGCGGCGACGGCGTGCTGATCGCGCGGATCGATGCCCCGTTGCAGGCAGGCGAACGCCACGGCGCGATACATCGCGCCGGTGTCGAGGTACTCGACGCCGAGGCGGCCGGCGAGTGCCCGCGCGACGGTGCTCTTGCCCGCCCCGGCCGGCCCGTCGATCGCCACGACGCCGATCGGGGCCTGGTGCGGCGCGGTCACCAACTCGTCCCCTGTGGCATGCCCTCGGTATAGCCCGACGTGCTCTGCACGCCAACCACCGCACGTTCATGGAAGTCGTCGATCGACGTCGCCCCGGCGTAGGTGCACGCCGAACGAACGCCGGCGACGATGTCGTCGAGGATGTCCTCGACCCCCGGCCGTTCCGCGTCCAGGTACATGCGCGAGCTGCTGATCCCCTCCTCGAACAGCTCCTTGCGGGCCCGCTCGAACGGCGTCTCCGAACGGTTGCGGCGCTTCACCGCGCGGTTGCTGGCCATCCCGAAGCTCTCCTTGTACAGCCGGCCGTCGGGCGCACGCAGGGTGTCGGCGGCGGACTCGTACGTGCCGGCGAGCCACGAGCCGAACATCACGTTCGACGCCCCCGCGGCAAGCGCCAGGGCGACGTCGCGCGGGTGGCGCACACCACCGTCGGCCCATACGTGCTTGCCCCGCTCGGCGGCAGCCGCGGCGCACTCGACCACGGCGGAGAACTGTGGGCGGCCGACACCTGTCATCATCCGCGTGGTGCACATCGCGCCCGGCCCGACCCCGACCTTGACGATGTCGGCGCCCGCGTCGATCAGGTCGCGGGTGCCGCTGGCAGTGACCACGTTGCCGGCCACGATCGGCGCGTCGCCCACCGCCTTGCGCACGGCCTCGACCGCGGCGAGCGTGCGCGTCTGGTGCCCATGGGCGGTGTCGATGACCAACACGTCGGCCCCGGCGTGGAGCAGTTCGCGCGCCTTGGCAGCGGGCTCGGCGTTGATCCCCACGGCGACGGCAACCTGCAACCGCCCGTCGCGGTCCACCGCGGGCGCGTAGATCGTGCTGCGCAGCGCTCCGGCACGGGTCATGCACCCGATCAGCCGGCCGGTCGCGTCGACGACCGGCGCCATCGACAGCCGCTCGCCGCTCAGGCGGTCGAACACCTCGGTCGGCTGGACGCCGTCCTCGAACATCACCGGGTGCTCGGTCATCACGTTGCGCAGCTGGGTGAACCGGTCGTGGCCGGCGGCGTCGTGCTCGGTGAACACACCGACGGGTTCGCCGCGTTCGCCGAGCACCACGACCGCGCCATGTGCGCGCTTGTGGATCAGGCCGAGCGCATCACCGATCGTCGCCGAGGCCTCGAGCGTGATCGGCGTCTCGTACAGCGTGTGCGCGTTCTTGACGAAGCTGATCACCTCGGCCAGCACGTCGACGGGGATGTCCTGGGGCAGCACGGAGATGCCACCGCGCCGGGCCACGGTCTCGGCCATGCGCCGGCCGGCCACCGCGGTCATGTTGGCCACGACGACCGGGATCGTGGTCCCGATCCGGTCGGGCGTGGTCAGGTCCACGTCCCAGCGCGAGGGCACGCTCGACAGGCTCGGCACCATGAACACGTCGCTGTACGTCAGGTCGTACGGCGGCGGGGTGTCGTTCAGGAATCGCACGGTCAGGTTCCTCATCTCGGCCGGTTGGGGGTTGCGGCGAATCGAAGCCGCTCAAGGCTACGGCGGCGACGGCAGGTACGGTGTCACGGGTGAGCAGGCATGCCGGGTCCCGCGCCGGCCACGTGCGGCCGCGATGAGCGCCCCGATCGGGGACGACGTCGACCGTGCTGCCGCCGTGCTGCGCGCCGGCGGACTGGTGGCGATGCCCACCGAGACGGTCTACGGCCTGGCCGCCGATGCCGACAACCCGGCCGCCGTCGCCCGGATCTTCGCCGCCAAGGGCCGCCCGGCCGATCATCCGCTGATCGTTCACGTCGCCGACGGGCCCGGTGCGCACGGCTGGACGGCGGCGATGCCGCCGAGCGCGGCGCGGCTCGCCGAGCTGTGCTGGCCGGGACCCCTCACCGTCGTCGTCCCTCGCGCGGCCCGCGTGATCGACGCGGTCACCGGTGGGCGCGCCACGGTCGGACTGCGCGTTCCGGCACACCCGCTGGCCGCGGCGCTGCTCACGCGCTTCGGCGGTGGCCTCGCCGCCCCGTCGGCCAACCGCTTCGGCGCGGTCTCGCCGACCACGGCCGAGCATGTCGCCGGTGACCTGGGCCTGGCCGTGGACTACATCCTCGCCGGCGGCGCGTGCCCCGTCGGCGTGGAGTCGACGATCGTCGACTGCACGGTCACCCCCGCGCAGATCCTCCGCTCGGGTGCGATCACCGACGAACAGGTCCGCCTGATCCTGGACGGCGCGGTGGCGCCGGCCAGTGGCGCCTCACGCGCCCCGGGCATGCTCGCATCCCACTACGCGCCGCGCGCCGGCGTGGTGTTGGCGACCAGCCCGGACGAGGCGCGCCATCTGGCGTTGGCCCACGGGCCCGATGCGATGGTCGTCGGCGACCTCGGCAACCTGGCGCGCTACGCCCGCCTGCTGTACACCTGGTTGCGTGCTGCCGACGACCGTGGCGCGTCGACGATCGTCGCGCTGCTGCCTCCCGCCGAGGGGCTTGGCCACGCGCTGCGTGACCGTCTGGTCAAGGCTGCCGCGGCATCGGCATAGCCGGCGTGCGCTCGTTCGCCTGCTCGTCGACCGTGCTCAGCGCTGCGCTCCGAGCAGGTTGAGCTGGGAGATCCACGTGTCGCGCACCTCCTCGGCCGACGGCGCCGGCCGGTCGTCGACACGGGCGACCGCCAGGCTCACCGTGGTGGCACCGGCATCGGGGACCAGTTCCAGGCGACACCAGCACGGCTCTGGCTCGTGCAGATGGACCTCGAGCAGGTAGGGCGGGTCGTCGACGAGCACCTCACCGATCCACGAGGTGACCACGAGCAGCGCCTCGAACGCCTCGGCCGGCAGCACGTCGATGGTGAACGACGGCACGTCCCACTCCACGCCGGAGCGCATCTCCCGCCGAGGCCGGCGGTGCTCCGGCGACGGCGGCCGGGGCGGCGGCGTCGGCGGCTCGGGCGGCGGTGCCTGGCGGCCGGTGAGCCGCCGGACAGCGGCATCGAATGCAGCGTTGATCTCGGTCATGCGCCGCGGGTCGCCGCCTCGGTCGGGGTGGGCCTCGAAGGCCAGGCTGCGCCGTGCGGCACGGACCTCGGCCAACGTCGCCGTGTCCGGGAGCCCCAGCGCGGCGAACGGGCTGTCGGTCACCTGGGGTACGCGTGGTGGCCGAGCTCGGCGTACCGGCTGCGGACGTCGTCGGCGGTGGGCACCGGGGCGACGGCGGTCGCCGCGCCAAGGCCCCAACGGGCGACCACCTCGTCGGTCGTCGAGCCACGCGCCGCTGCCGCCGCCTGGACGCATGCCCCCGCGGCGACGGCTTCGGCCTCGTCGGTGCGCACCGTCGGCAGACCGCTCAGCGCGCTGATCACCCCGGCCAGCGCGTCGGAGCGTGCGCCACCGCCGGTGAGCACGATCCGCTCGACCGGCGCGTGCTCACGGATCGCGTCGAGGCCGTCGAGCAGACCGCAGGCAACGCCTTCGATCGCCGCCCGGGCCAGCTGGGCACGGCTGATGTCGGAGCGGATCCCATTCAGCCAGCCGTGGGCACCGGGCAGGTTGGGTGTTCGCTCGCCGTCGAGGTAGGGCAGCAGTGTGGCTCCCCCGCTGTCGGTGACCGACAGTGCCAGCTCGGACAGGCCCGGCCCGTCCACACCCAGCAGCCGGGCGACGGCGTCGGTGACCTTCGCCGCGTTCAGCGTGCACACCAGCGGCAGGAATCGACCGGCCGCGTCGGCGAACCCGGCGACCGCCCCGCTCGGGTCGCTGATCGGGCGGTCAGTGACGACCGAGATCACGCCCGACGTGCCGATCGAGACGACCGCGGTGCCGGCGCGTTGGCCGAGCCCCAACGCCGCGGCCATGTTGTCGCCCGTGCCGCAGGCGACGGCAGCGCCGTTCCACTGCCCGACGATCTCGCCCGGCCCGGCGACCCGCGGGACCACGCCGCTCCAGTCACGCGCCGAGTCGACGATCGCCAGTAGGTCCCAGCGGTACTCGCCCGTCGCCGGCGACCAGTAGCCGGTGCCCGAGGCGTCGCCGCGGTCGGTGACCAGCTCGCCGGTGAGCTGCAGGGTCATCCAGTCGTGCGGCAGCAGGACGTGGGCCAGCCGGGCCCACGCCTCGGGCTCGCTGCGGTGCAGCCACGACAGCTTGGTCACGGTGAACGCGGCCAGTGGTACGCTGCCGACCGCCTGCGCCCA
>CAZMHG010000089.1:0-219 GCA_964565975.1 uncultured Ilumatobacteraceae bacterium
CGTTCGAGGTCGGCGTCGTCGAACACGATCACCGGGTTCTTGCCGCCGAGCTCGAAGTGGACGCGCTTCAGCGTGGGTGCGCCCTGCGCCTGGATCAGCGACCCGGTCGACGACTCGCCGACGAAGGCGATGGCGGCGATGTCCGGATGCTCGGTCAACGCCTTGCCGGCGGTCTCGCCCATGCCGTGCACCACGTTGAGCACACCCGGTGGAAGCCCG
>CAZMHG010000089.1:229-8882 GCA_964565975.1 uncultured Ilumatobacteraceae bacterium
AGCGGGCTCCACTCGGCCGGCTTGTGCACCACGGTGCAACCGGCGGCCAACGCCGGTGCGATCTTCCACGTCGACAGCATGAACGGCGTGTTCCACGGGGTGATCACGCCGACGGGGCCGATCGCCCGACGTTGCGTGTAGTTGACGAAGTCGGGCGTGGGGAGCGACAGCCCGTCGGCGGCACCCGGCGCACGGTCGGCGAAGAAGCGGAAGTTCTCGGCGCCGCGCTCGGCCGCCGCGGCCATGAACCGGATCGTCTGCCCGGTGTCCGTGGACTCGACCACGGCGATGTCCCGCGCCCGCCGGGCGATCCCGTCGGCCACGCGATGGAGGACCGCGCGCCGTTGCTCGCCGGGCGTCTGCGACCACTCGCCGAACGCATCGCGCGCCGCGCGGGCGGCAGCGTCGATGTCGGCCGGCTGCCCGCTGGCCACGAGCCCGAGTGACGAGTTGTCGATCGGGGAGTGGTTCTCGAACGTCTCGCCGCCGACGCTGGCGACGTGCTGTCCGCCGATCAGATGGCCGGTCGGGACCGCCCGGGCGGCGTCGACGAACGGCTGGACGTGCTCCAGGTTCTGCTCGAAGGTGGCTGTCGTCCCGGCCATCAGCCGCTGCCCCGATTGCGGACGAAGTTGAGGTTGACGCGCATCTCCGGGGCGATCTCGATGTACTCGGCGCTGATCATCGTCCGGTCGGTGGCCTCGCCGAGCTGGTCGGCAACCGTGTCGGCGATCACCTGCAGGATCTCGGACCGCTTGTCGGGCGGGCGCCCGCTCGCCAGCCGGGCGAAGACGGCGACGAAGCCGTTGTCCGGATGGCCGTCACCGACCAGGTAGCACGTGGCCTCCCTGGCCCGCGTGCGCAGCCCGTCCAGCGGCACCACACCGGTGTCCAGCACCGCCTCGTGGACTCGCCGGACGAGGGCGTCGACGTCCGTGCGCTGTCCGACGTTTGCCGAGTACTCGATGGTGATGTGCGGCATCGTCCCCCCTCGCCAACTATCTAACAAGTTACCTAATTCTCGACCTGCACGTCGCCGGCCACCGCGGAGGGCTGGCCGGCGAGCGATGCCAGGTCGCGGGTGGCGTAGGTCGGCACGACGGCGGCACCCTCGGGCACGCCGCGACCGTGGTGCAGGTACAGGCTGTCGGCGCCCATCGCCTGGGCGAGCAGCACGTCGGCGAGCAACGAGTCGCCGACCATCAGCATGCGGTCGGGGACGCCCATCATGTCGATCACCGCGGCTGCGTAGCCCGCCGACGGCTTGCCGCAGACGACCGGCTCGAACCCGTGCAACGCGCGGGCCGCGGCGATCATCATCCCCGCACCGGCCTGGAAACCGCCGAGCCTGGGGAACCCAGGCTCGAGCGAGGTGACGTACATCGGACGGCCCGCGGCGGCGAGCATGCCGGCCGTCTCGATCTCGGCCAGCGTCGCCTGCGGCCAGCCGCCCATCACCACCACCCGGCCGTCGTCGGCGTCACGCCACTCGTCCCGGTCCACCTCGGCGACCGGCGTCACGGCGACACCGTGGTCGGCCAGTTCGCGCGACAGCCCGGGCCCGGCCAGCACCGCGGCGTGGCGCACGCCGGCGGTTGCGACGGTGTGTGCGAGCGCGCGCCCTGCGGTCATCAGCGGCTCGCCGGGCGACAGCAGGCCGACGTCGACCAGATGGACCTGGATCTCGCCGACGTGGCCGATCGACATGTTGGTCGCCGCGCCGACCCGGGCACCGGCGTCGCGGCACTGCCGCAGGAAGTCGGCCGCTCCGGGCATCGGGTCGCCGCTCAGCCACAGGGTGCCGTCCAGGTCGAAGACGATGGCGTCGTACCGACCCAGGTGGAGTCCTGCGATATGGTTCACATGTTAAATGTACGCGGCGATGGGGCGCCGGTCATCCGACCAACCGGGGGTAACGAACGTGGCCGAGATCATTCCTGTCGATCAGTTCCTCGACTGGTATCCGGGCTGGACGCCAGAACTGATCGACGAGCCGTGGGTCTCCGACCGGTGCCGGCCGTTCAAGAAGGAGGACGAATCCAGCTTCTGGTTCGTCGACTTCCACTGGCCGCGTGGCTTCTCGCCGATCGGCTTCCTGTACTCGGTCGACTGCGCCACCTGGGGGACGCAGACGGCGGCGCACTGGCTGCCCCTGCCGCCCGGCAAGGGGCTGACCACGCGGATGGGCGGTCCGTTCATGTACGACAGCGAGGTGCCGACCACCAGCCAGTGGGAGCTCGGCTTCCGCGGCGCCCGCATCGAGCGCAACATGCCCAGGTTCCTGGCCAACTTCGACGAGATCTGGGAAGAGCGCAAGTGGGAGCTCGACCTCGGCCTGGGCTACTTCGAGGCGTACGACTTCGCCGGCAAGTCGCTGGCCGACATCGGCCAGTACATGGTGGACGCGCGGGCGTTCCACAAGCGGGCGTGGGAGATCCACTTCGAGCTGATGTACCCGCTGCTCGGCGTGTACCTGCAGCTGTACGGGCACTGCGCGTCGAACGGCCTGGACCCCAGCGAGTTGTCCAAGATGCTCCAGGGCCGCGACTCCAAGATCATGGAGACCGACCGGGCCATGTGGGGTCTGGTGGCCGAGGCCAAGCGACTCGGCCTGTCCGAGCTGTTCACGTCCAACGACGCCCCGGACATCCACGCGGCGCTCACCGCGGCCGGTGGCAACGCCGGCGAGTGGCTGGCCACGTTCGGCGACTTCCTCAAGGTGTACGGCTGGCGCACCGAGGGCATCGCCGACACCAACATCCCGTCGTGGATCGAGAACCCGACCTCGCCCCTCGGCCAGATCGCCAACTTCATCGCGATGGAGGAACCGCACGACTTCGAGCGCGCCAGGGATCTGGCGCATGCCGAGCGGGACGCGGCGATCGACAGCGCACGCACCAAGCTGAGCGGCGACGCGCTGGGAGCGTTCAACGAGATGCTCGCCGTCTGCCAGGTGGCCAACTTCGCCTGGTGGAACGAGGACCACAACTACTACATCGACCTGCGGGCGACGATCCCGCTGCGTCGCGGCGCGCTGGCGCTGGGCGAGGCGTGTGGGGCGAACCAGTACGACGACGGCCTGTTCCTGTTCTACAAGGAGTTCCTGCAGGTCGCCAACGGCGACAAGACGTGGGCCTCGATGCAGTCGATCGCCACGGCGCGCCACCAGTACTACGACCACTTCCAGGAGATCCGGCCGACGTTGCCGAAGGTCGTGGGCACCTTGCCGGACAAGGTCGACGACCCCGTGCTGATCGAGATCTTCGGCATGCACCACCACTACTTCGAGGGCCTCTCACTGGCCGAGGACGCCACGGTGCTGACCGGCTTCCCCGCATCGGCCGGCGTCGTCCAGGCCCGGGCGCGGATGATGGTCAGCGCCGAGCACCTGTTCGAGCTGGAGGAGGGCGAGATCCTGGTGTGCGAGGCGACCAGCCCGAACTGGACGCCGGCCTTCGCCCTGATCTCCGCGTGCGTCTGCGACGGCGGTGGGTCGCTGACCCACGCAGCGATCGTGTCCCGCGAGTACGGCATCCCGTGCGTGGTCGGCACCTCCGTCGCCACCCAGCGCATCAAGACGGGCGACCTGATCGAGGTCGACGGGACTGCCGGCACGGTGACGATCCTCGAACGCGCCGCCGGCTGACGCGTACGCCACGTCGGTACGAGTGTGAGGGGGGACCGGTGACGGTGTCGGGCAAGCGTGTCGTGGTCACGGGGGCCGCTCGCGGGATCGGGGCGGAGCTGGCCGCCGAGCTGCGCCGGCGCGGCGCCGAGGTGATCGGTGCCGACGTGCTGGACGGCGCCGAGATCCGTTGCGACATCACCGATCAGGCCGACGTCGACTCGCTGTTCGCCCAGGCGGGCGAGATCGACGGTCTGGTCAACAACGCCGCGTTGCTGGTGGCGCGCAAGGCCTCGGCCGAGCTGACGGTGGACGAGTTCCGCCGGATGCTGGACGTCAACGTGATCGGCACGTTCCTGTGCGCCCGCGCCGCTGCGGCGGCGATGGCCGCCCGGGGCGGGTCGATCGTCAACATCGCCAGCGAGACGGCGTTCACCGGTTCGCACGGCTTCACCCACTACGTCGCCTCGAAGGGCGCCGTGGTGTCGATGACTCGTGCCTTGGCCAGCGAGTACGGGCCGCGCGGCATCCGCGTCAACTGCCTCGCCCCGGGGTTCACGCCGACGCCCGGTTCGGCCGCGCTCGGCTCGTACGACCCCAGCCGCACGCCGCTCGGGCGGGTGATGGCGCCGGCCGACCTGCTCGGCACGATCTGCTACCTGCTCGGCGACGACTCCGCCTTCGTCAGCGCGCAGACGATCCTGGTCAACGGTGGCCGGTTTCCCCATTGACCTGCGGGCCAACGACGCGACGGGCTGGGCATCACTCGTTCGCGCCGGCGAGGTCCATCCGCGGGAACTGGTCGCCGCCTCGATCGAGGCAATCGAGCGGCTGAACTCGTCGCTCAACGCGTTCGTCGCGACGACGTTCGAACGGGCGTTGGCCGAGGCCGAGCGCGCCGTGGTCGGCGACGATGCCGGGCCGTTCGCCGGTGTCCCGTTCGCCTTCAAGGACTACGGATGCCGGGAAGCGGGCGTGCCGTACCGGCAGGGCATGCGCCTGCTGCGCGACCTGGACTTCCGCCCGACGACGACGAGTCCGCTCACCGAACGCTTCCGTGCCGCGGGCCTGATCTCGACGGGCCGGACCAACGTGCCGGAGATGGCCGTCGTCGGCACGACCGAACCCGTGGCGTTCGGGCCGACGCGCAACCCGTGGGACACGTCGCGCGTTCCCGCCGGTTCGTCCGGTGGCTCGGCTGCGGCCGTGGCCGCGGGCATGGTCGTCGCCGCGCACGGCAACGACATCGCCGGTTCGATCCGGCTGCCGGCGGCGGCCACCGGGCTGGTCGGCCTGAAGCCGAGCCGTGGGAGGGTCGTCGTGTCGTCGACCGATCCGGTGATCGGCATGTTCGGCGAGGGCGTGCTGACGCGCTCGGTGCGCGACACGGCCGGGCTGCTCGACGCGATTGCCGCGGCCGGCGGGCCGTGGCCACCGCCGGCGCTCCCTGGGCCACTGGCCGCCGAGGTCGGTCGCCCGGTCGGCCGGCTTCGCGTCGGCGTATGGACCGCCGCGTTCAACGGCGCCGAGGTCGACGCGGCGTGCAGCCGCGCTGCCGAGGACGCGGCGAGCGCGCTCGGCGGCTTCGGTCACGAGGTCGAACGGTCGGCGCCGGCGGCGCTCTCCGACCCGACGCTGTGGGAGGCGATGCGCGTCGCCCTCGCGGCGCACGCGGCGAACGACCTGGCAAGGTGGGAGCGGCGACTCGGCACATCGATCGGCGAGGCCGACCTGGAGCCGGTGACGTGGCGGATCGTGGCCGCCGGACGCGCCGCAACCGCGGTGGACGTCCTTCGGGCGTTGACCGTGGTCCAGCAGCTGTCGAGCGCGGCCGAACCCTGGTGGACCGACCACGACCTGCTGATCACACCCGCGTCGGCCGAGCCGGCCCCTCCCGTTGGCGCCTACCTCGCCCAGTACCAGGCCGGTCGTGGCAGCGCGTTCACCCGCCCGTTCAACGCCACGGGGCAGCCGGCGTTGGTGATCCCGTGGACCGTGGCCGGCGATGGCCTGCCGCGCGGCGTTCAGCTCGTCGCACCGCTCGGGCGCGAGGACCTGCTGATCCGCGTCGGGTCACTGCTCGAGGCCGGCCGGCAGGTGCGGGTGGCACCCGTGACCCGCTGAGGAGGCGCGCGGCTGCCACCCGACGACGGCCGCTGCGGCGCGCTGGCAATTCCCCACGGGGCACGGGAGCACTCCCGGTATGGTCCGGTCGTGCCGATCGAACCGGAGCGCAAGGACTGGACCTGGGTGCTGCGCGAGCCGTGCCCCGACTGCCGGCTGGACGTGTCCCGCCTCGATCCGGCTCAGACCGGCGCGCTGACCCGCGGGTTGGTCCCGCGCTGGAACGCGGTGCTGCAGCGCCCCGGCGCGACCACCCGCCCCGACGACGACACGTGGTCGCCCACCGAGTACGCCTGCCACGTCCGCGACGTGTTCCGGCTGTTCGACCACCGGCTCGAGCTGATGCTGACCCACGACGACCCGCTGTTCGCCAACTGGGATCAGGACGCGTCGGCCGTGGCCGACCGCTACGACCTGCAGGATCCGGCAACCGTCGCCGGCGAGCTGGCTGCGGCCGCGGCAATGGTCGCCGATCGCTTCGACGGCGTCGGCGAGACGCAGTGGCAGCGCCCGGGGCGGCGCAGCGACGGTACGGCGTTCACCGTGGCCAGCTTCGCCCGGTACTTCCTGCACGACCCGGTGCACCATCTGTGGGACGTCGGCGGCTGACGCCGATCACGGACCGACCCTGCGGGCGGGGCGCCCGGAGGTAGTGGGCACTCAGCTGAGGACGCGGCCGTCCAGGTACACGTCGCCGTTGGTGCCGTCGACGGTGATGGTCTGACCGGTCGTGATTCGCAGCGTTCCGTCGACCGACCCGACGACCGCGGGGATGGCGAACTCGCGGGCGACGATCGCGCAGTGGCTCATCACGCCGCCGACATCGGCGACCACGGCACCGGCGATGGCGAACATCGGCACCCACGGCGGCAGGGTCATCTCGCAGACCATGATCTCGCCCTCGTTCAGATCCCCGGCCTCGGCGAGCGAGCGCACGACGCGGGCGACCCCGGTGTACACGCCAGGAGCACCGGCGACACCGTCGATCACCAGCGGGTCGACCGCTTCGGGCGGTGGCTTGACGCCGAGCAGGCGGCTGACGAGCGAATCGACGAAGGGATCGACGAAGTCGCCCGGCCGCGGCGGGGGCGGCGGCGTGCCGATCGCGCCGGGCGCGTCGCTGGCGGCCGCGGCGGTCCACTCGGCGCGGCGTTGCTCGATCCGGTCGTGGAACGTGCCGCCGTTGGCCAGCGCGTCACGAACCTCGTCGGCGTGCAGGAAGAACACGTCGTCGCCCGTGGCGATCGACCCGTTGCGCGCCAGCGCCGCGCCGACGGCGCGGGTGAAGCGTCGCATCAGCACCACGCCCATCTGGTCGATGTAGAAGGCATGGTCCTCGGTGACCGGATAGGCGAACTTGGCGGCGTCGTACAGCGTCTCGAACTGGGCCAGACGTGCGGGATCGTCGGCCAGCCTGGCGCGGATCCTGGCGGTCAACTCGGTGCGCAGTTCGACGGCGCGGTTGAAGTTGATCATCGGGTCTTCGTCGTCGTCCATGTTGACGAACCGGGCGATGTTGCCGAGCGGGATCGTCGGGTCCTCGAGCCACGGCACGTCGGCCAGGTCGTAGACGGCGTCGCTGCGCCAACCGAAGTCGTGCAAGAACGCGTGCAAGCGCTCCAGGAACGCCGCGCCCTGCTCGCTGCCGGCCAGTGCCGCGGCGAGGTCGGCCGGCTTGTGCGCGTCGAAGGTCGCCTGCAGCGCGGGCGAGTTGCGCACGCTGCGCGACAGCTGCCACAGCTCGTGGGCCGCGTCGACCGGGCGGGTGTGATACCCCTGCAGGATCTGGTACGCCTCGGTGGGATCGGCCGGCTGCATCACCTCGGTGTACATGTCCGACAGCGCCGCACCGGAGATCAGCGCGAAGTTGATGTGGCCGTGGATGTACCACATCTCCTCCATCCATGCGGTCATGTCGTCGAACGTGGCGAGCAGCTCTGCGTCGGACAGCACCGTGTAGTCGACCAGGCGCTCGGCCTCGTTGCGCGACCGGATGCGCGGCAGCCACTCGTCGAGCCAGCGCTTGCCGATGCCCGGCACGTCGCGCTCGACCGTGGCGATGTACCGCGTCATCCGGTCGGCGATGACCGCAGGGTCCGGATGCGGGTGGAAGGACAGGTAGAAGTAGTCGTTGACCGGCAGCACCGAGCACACGATCGGGCAGTCGTACTCGACCTGTGCCCGGGTGAAGCCGGTGGCCAGCGTCTTCATCACGCAGTCCTGCGACAGCTTGTGCAACGGCCGTGGCGCGTGCATCTTGTCGAGCACGAAGAAGCCAGGCACCTCATCGGGTGCCGGCCAGCGAACGGTGTCGGTCATGACGTCCCCCAGAGCTTCTTGGTGGCGATCGCGGCGCCCTCGGCGAGTGCTTTGAACTTCGGCCACACCACGGTGGGGTGGACCTCGGGTGCGTAGCTGGCGCGCGAGCTGAACCCGCAGTCGGCACCGGCGATGACCCGGTCGCGGCCGACGATCGAGGCGTAGTTGCAGATGTACTCGGCGATCAGCTCGGGGTGCTCGACGTAGTTGTTGGCGTGGCCGAGGAAGCCGGGGATCAGGATCTTGCCGTCGGGCACCCCGACGTCTGCCAACTGGCGCCACTCGTGCATGTGCCGTGGGTTCATCGCTTCGAACGAGTACGCCTGGGCCCTGATCTGGAAGGTGAACCGCAGTGCGTCCTTCAGTGGGATGTCGGTCAGGCGCGGGCCGTGGTTCAGGCCGTAGCAGGTGTGGTGGCGGATTCGGTCTTCGGGCAGGCCGCGCAACGCGTTGTTCAGCGCGTCGACGTGGATCTGGGCCGAGGCGCGGCGCTGCTCGACCGGGAACCGCGGGTCCATCAGCATGTCGATCAGCCACGGGTCGTCGACCTGCAGCACGAAGCCGGCGTCGACGATGGCGAGGTAC
>CAZMHG010000090.1:0-8852 GCA_964565975.1 uncultured Ilumatobacteraceae bacterium
ACGACGCGCACACGTTGACCGCCGACGAGCTGCGCGACCTGATCGCCAGCGACGAGCCGGACTTTGCTGCATCGCACCGCGCCTCTGCCAAGTCGCTGGACCAGCGGATGTAGGCCCGGCCGTGACCGAATCGACCCCTCCGGCAGACCTGTTCGCCAGCGGTTGCTACGTGATCGCCGAGGCCGGCGTGAACCACAACGGTTCGCTGGACCTCGCCCGCCAACGGGTCGACGCCGCGGCGCACGCCGGTGCCGACGCGGTGAAGTTCCAGACATTCCGCGCCGACGACCTGGTCACCCGGTCAGCGGCCAAGGCCGACTACCAGACGCGCAACACGGGCGACGGCGGCAGCCAGCACGCGATGCTGCGCGCCCTGGAGCTGAGCGAGGCGGACTTCGTCGCCCTGCGTGCGCACTGCCACTCGCGGCGCATCCACTTCCTGTCGACCCCGTTCGGCATCCCCGCCGCCGACCTGCTCGCCCGGGTCGGTGTGCACGCCTACAAGGTCAGCTCCGGCGACCTGACCTACCACCAGTTCCTCGCCCACCTGGCGCGCACCGGCCTGCCGATCATCCTCTCCACCGGCATGGCCACGTTGGCCGAGGTCGAAGCTGCCCTGCAGGCGATCGACGCTGCGGGTCCGGTACCCGTCGCCCTGCTGCACTGCGTGTCCGACTACCCGGCCACCGCGGCGTCGTGCAACCTGGCGGCGATGACCACGATGGCCGCGGCGTTCGGCCGGCCGGTGGGCTGGTCGGACCACACCGGCGGCAGTGCCGTGGCCCACGCCGCGGTCGCCCTCGGCGCACGGATCGTCGAAAAGCACATCACCCTCGACCGCACGATGGACGGTCCGGACCACGCCGCGTCGATGGAGCCCGACGACTTCGCCGGTTACGTCGCCGGGATCCGCGACGTCGTCGTGGCGCTGGGCGACGGGATCAAGCGGCCGCGCCCCGAGGAGCTGCGCACCGCGCTGGTCGCCCGGCGCTCGATCGTCGCGGCACGCGATCTGGCCGCCGGTACGACGCTCGCCGAGGACGACGTCGTGATCGTCCGCCCCGGCACGGGGCTGGCCCCGGCGATGCTCGACGTCGTGATCGGTGCGACGCTCGGACGCGACGTCGCCGCCGACCAGCCGTTGACGATCGACGCGCTGCACGCTCCGTGATGCACGTCGCCGTCCTCGGCCTGGGATCGATCGGCCGCCGCCACGCGGCCAACGTCGCGGCCGCCGTCCCGGGCGTGCGGCTGACGATCGTCCGCCACCGACCGGTCGACGACCAGCTGTGCCGCGACCTCGGCGCCGCCGTCGTCGGCTCGCTCGACCAGATCGACGGCGAGGTGGACCTGGCGATCGTGGCCACGCCGTCGGCCAACCACATCGACACGTTGCCGGCGTTGATCCAACGTGGCTGGCCGCTGCTGGTGGAGAAGCCGATCGTCACCGAGGTCGCCGACATCGCCCGCATCGAGTCGGCGTTGCGCGACGCGCCGCCAGCCGTGCGCGTCGCCGGGTTCAACCTGCGCTACCTGCCGTCGCTGCAGCGCATCCGCCGGATGATCGCCCGCGGCGAGCTCGGCCGGGTCGTGCGGGCGACGTTCATCGCCGGCCAGTGGCTGCCCGACTGGCGGCCGCACACCGACTACCGCGCCGGGTACAGCGCCGACGCGGGACGTGGCGGTGGTGTCGAGCTGGACCTGGCGCACGAGTTCGACGCCGCGCGTTGGCTGCTCGGCGACCTGCACGTGGCCTATGCCCGCGCCGGTCACTACTCCGACCTCGAGCTGCGCGCCCACGACACCGCGGTCGCGATGCTCGCGCCACCGCGCGGCGGCGCACCGGTGGTCACCGTCGCGGTGGACTACGTGGCCCGGCAGCGGGCGCGCTGGTACGAAGTGGTCGGCGACCGCGGGCGGGTGGTGTGGAACATCGACGGCAGCCTGGAACTGTCCACCGCCGACGGCCGGCGCGTGATCACCGACGACCCGGCCGAGTTCGACGTCGGCGCCACATACGTGTCGATGCTTCGTGACACCCTCGCGGCGATCGACCAGGGGCCCGGCGACCGTACCCAATATGCCAACCGCGCGGCCGACGGTGTGGGCGGCGGCCCGCAGACGCTGGCCGACGGCCTAGCCTCCACCCGGCTGTCGCTGGAGGTGCGCGACCGCGGCACCGCCCAGGAGGCGACCTGATGACCACCATCTGCACGATCTGCGCCCGCGGCGGCTCCGTCGGCGTGCCGCGCAAGAACGTCCGGCCGCTGCACGGCAAGCCGTTGATCGCCTGGACGATCGAGCTGGCCCAGGCGTGCCCGTCGATCGACGCCGTCTACGTGTCCACCGACGACGACGAGATCGCCGACGTCGCTGCCCGCTTCGGGGCGTCGGTCCCCTACCGCCGGCCGGCAGAACTGGCCAGTTCCACGGCAGGAAAGCTCCCCGTGATCCAGCACCTCGTCGATCATCTCGACGCCAGCGGCGTGCCCGTCACCCGCGTCGTCGACCTCGACCCGACCTCGCCGCTGCGCGCCGTCGACGACGTCGAGCAAGCGGTGGCGATGCTCGACGCCGACACGGACGCGGTGATCACCGCCTACCCGTCGGACAAGAACCCGTACTTCAACATGGTCGAGGTCAAGGCCGACGGCAACGTCGGCCTGGTCGTCCCCAGCCAGGTCGTCTCGCGCCAAACCGCGCCCACGGTGTACGCGATGAACGCCTCGATCTACGTGTGGCACCGCGACACGCTCTCCAAGGGCCTGTGGAACGGGCGCACGAAGCTGTACGTGATGCCCAGGGAACGCTCGGTCGACATCGACAGCGACCTGGACTTCAAGATCGTCGAGCTGCTGATCGAGGCGAGGGAGAACGGGCGATGACCGAGCACGCCGATGCACCGGTGGTGGTGCTCACGGGTGGAGGCGGGATCATCGGCCGGGCGATGACCACCGCGCTCGCGGCCAAGGGACACCGCGTCGCCGTCGTCGACCGCAACGGCGAGGCTGCCCAATCGGCCGCCTCGCAGGTCGGCGACTCCGCTGCCGCATTCGTCTGCGACATCACCGACCGCGCCGCGCTCGAAGCGCTGCACGAGCAGGTCACCGGGTCGCTCGGTCCGGTGACCGCGTTGATCTGCAACGCCGCGGCGAAGAGCGCCAACTTCTTCGACCCGTTCCCCGAGTTCCCGCTCGACGACTGGAACGAGGTGATCGCCACCAACCTGACCGGCCCGATGCTGTGCGCCCAGGTGTTCGGCGCCCGCTTCGCCGAGCGGGGACGAGGCTCGATCGTCAACGTGCTGTCGATCTACGGGATCGTCGCGCCCGACCAGCGGATCTACGAAGGCTCGCAGTACGAGGGCCGGGCGATCAACACCCCCGCGGTGTACAGCGCGTCGAAGGCCGGCCTGTGGGGCCTCACCAAGTACCTCGCCGCGTACTGGGGCGAGGCCGGTGTCCGCGTCAACGCGGTCACACCCGGAGGGGTGTTCAGCGGGCAGAACGACACCTTCGTCGCCAACTACAACCGGCGCACGATGCTCGGCCGGATGGCCAGAGCCGACGAGATCGCCGCGGCCGCGGCATTCCTGGTCTCCGACGAGGCGGCGTACGTCACCGGGCACAACCTGGTGGTCGACGGCGGCCTGACGGCATGGTGAGCGCGGCCGCGCCGGCGATCCGGATCCGGGTCGCCGGTGCCGCCGATCGCGAGCGGCTGGTGGGCTTCGTGCGCGACCACTGGTCGAGCACGCATATCTTCGTCGACCACCCCGACGTGTTCGACTGGCAGTACGGCCAGAACGGCGGCCGGTTGAACATGATCCTCGCCGAGGACGCCAGCCGCCCGGGGGGCGAGCCGGGCGACGTGCCGGGCGACGTGCTCGGCATCCTCGGGTTCATCCCGCTCGGGCGGTTCGACCCTGCCCTCGGTGACCGCGACATCATGCTGGCGATCTGGAAGGTGCGCGACGGCGCCCCACCCGGGCTCGGCCTGCGCCTGCTGAAGATGATCCAGCGCGAGTTCCGGCCGCGGCTGATCGCGGCGATCGGCACCTCGGCCATCGTCCGGCCGATCTACGAGGTGCTCGGCTACCGCGTCGGTTCGCTGCACCACGCGGCCCTGTTCAACCCGGCGCGCCGCGGCGCGACACGCGTCGCCGACGGCGTCCCCGACGCGGCCTTCGATCACATCGCCGCATCGACCTCGGTCCGGCTCGTGCCGCTCCACGGCGAGCTGCCGGCAGCAACCCGCACGGCGATCGACCACCTCGCCGGGGCGGCGGTGCCGGCGAAGAGCTCGGCCTACCTGGCCGAGCGCTACCTACGCCACCCGTGGTACCGCTACGACGTGCGCGCCGTGCATCACGACGGCACGCTCGACGCCGTCGTGGTATGGCGCGCCGTCGAGCACGGCGGCGGCCGCGTGCTGCGCATCGTCGACGTGATCGGCGCCACGGCCTGGCTGGGCGACGCCGCCCAGGCGTTGCGTGCCGAGCTCGCCGCCGCCGACGCCGAGTACGTCGACGTGATGCACTACGGGGCCGACCCCGCGGTGCTGCGCCGCGGCGGGTTCGTGTCCCCGAGCGAGCACCCGGACCTGATCCTGCCGAACTACTTCGCCCCGTTCGAGCAGCGCAACGTGGACGTCCAGCTGGCGTTCAAGGTGCTCGACCGCAGCGCAGACCCCGACCTGGTGCACCTGTACCGCGCCGACTCGGACCAGGATCGCCCCAACCAGCCAGCCGACCTGCACACGACGACGTAGCGCTGGCTGCCGGCCACCTGCGCCGGGCCGCCGTGGGTCAGACCGGGAACACCGGGTGGGGACCGTCCAGGAACAGCGAGACCGGCATCTCGTCGGCCGGTCGCAACGCCTGGGGGCCGCGTGCCACGATCTCGTCGACCAGGTCGCGCAGCCGCTGCCCCGGGCCTTCCAGGAAGTGCGGCTCACGCTCGACCAGGAGGCGCGCCTGACGCTTGAAGGCCGCCGGGTCGCGCTGGAACTCGGACAGGATCGCGGTCAGGTCGTCGGTGGTCCGGGCGATCGGTGCGCCGATGATCGCGTGCAGGTCGACGGGGTAGGGCACGTCGCCGTCGGTCACGCAGACCACCGGCGATTGGCGCACGGCCGCGTCGAGCGCGGCGGCGCTGTAGCCCGTCAGCACCAGATCGCCGAGTGCGATCGCGTTGGCCGCATCGCCCTCGAGCAACACCACCCGATCGGACGCGCCGGCCTCCCGGGCTTGCTCGAGATAGGCCTCGGTCCGCGAGACCGATTCCTCGGGGTGTGTCTTCAGCAGGATCCGCGACCCGGTGCGCAGCGCAGCTTCGAGGACGTGGCCCCACACCAGGCTGACGTGCGACCACGCCGACGGCTGGCAGAAGAACACCACCTGCGTCTGCAACGGATCGAAGGCCACACCGTGACGGTCGGTGTACGCCCGGCGGGCGTCGCGCTGCTCGTTCGCCGGGTGGTAGCCCTCGGGTGCCACCTGGCGCGGCGAGCCGATCACCACGGTGCGCGACGGCGCGGTGCCGAACCCATCGATCGCGTTGGTCCGGAAGTAGTCGGACATCACGCCGTAGTAGTCGGAGGCGATCTTCAGGTAGCGGCAGTAGTTGGCGTCCTGGGCATGCGCCTCGACCACCAGCGTGGGCACCCCGAAACGCCGCGCCGCGGCGACGAACGACCCGACGTGGATGTTCCGGCTGGGTGTCAGCACCAGCAGCTCGGGCAGCGCGTCGGCCGCCCGGCAGGCCTCGAGCCAGTAACCGGCTGCGCGCATGCGGGTGAGCGCCGGGGCGATGACCTCGCGGCCGAGCCTGTCCAGGCTGTACGCCAGCACCCAGCGCGCGGCGCGCTCGACGTCGGTCCCGCTGCGATCGCCGGGGTCCACACGCAGGCCGCGGATCAACGCCCGGACGATCTGCTCGGCGAACGGGCCGAGCTGGCTGCGGTCCACGTGCATCGTGTGCACCGGCACCCGCTGCTGCCCGTGCTTGTCCAGCTCGGTGCGAACCGGTTGCGGGTTCTCACCGGAGTACACCACCTCGAGGTCGTACGCGCCGCTCAGGTCGCGCACGTACTGCGCGGTGGAGTCGTTGTACGCCGCGTTGTGCGTGGTCACCAGGACGATCCGTCGCCCGTCGGCACCCGCCGGCCGCCCGACGTTGCCCGCAGCGCGGCGCACGACGTTGCCAGCGGCGCGTCGCACGACGTTGCCAGCGGCGCGTCGCGCCTCGCGCTCCATGCGGGCCATGGCCGTCGACGTCGGGATCCACACGTTGAGGTTCGGTTCAGGCCGCTTCGGATCGACCACGCCGTCGGTGATCGCCCAGAACCTGGCGCGCTGGTCGATCGCGTCGGCGATCGACACCAGCTCGACGCGGTCGTCGCTCAGCAGACCCTCGACACCCCCGATCAGCTTGACGAAGTTGTGCTGCGCACCGAAGTCACCGAAGGCGACGACGGCCTGGTCGACGCTGGGATCGGCGAGCAACTGCTCGACGGCACGCAGCTTGAGCGTCTGGAAGAACAGCAGGTCGGCGATCTCGACGGTGAGGAAGCGACGCTCCTCGTCGCCGACCAGTCCGGGGATCGACGCGACCTGCTCGCAGACCTGCTCGGCCAGCGCCGCGGTGGCGTCGTGGATCGCGATGTACTCGGGCGAGAAACGGCTCACGCGTGTGCGCAGGTGCTCGACCTTCACCGTGCCGACACCGGGCCAGTCGCTGTAGTTGCGCAGATCGGCGCGACCGAACGTCTCGGCCAGCGCCAGCAGCGTGACCCGGTCGGCCCCAGGGAGGAGCAACGGGACGGCGTCGCGATCCTCGAACTGGTCGGCGATCACCACCCGGTGGCGGACGGGCAGCCGCGGCCGCGGGAGCAGCGCTGCGTCGTCGCTCGCGGCGCGGTTGGCGGGGATCCCGACGCTCTCGATCACCTGGTACATCCGGTAATCGACCCTGCGCATCCGCCGGTCGAGGCGCTCGACCACGGTTCGCGCCGCGGCCGGCTCGAGGAGCAGCCGGGCGGATCCGCCAACGGCTCCGGCGAGCAACGGGTCGGTGCGCATCGCCCTGTTGGTGATCTCCGTGGTGCCGGCGGCCACGCCGGCCAGCCAGCGAGCGACCGTCGGGCGGCTGTCGGGGTGCTGCGCCAGCGAGAGCATCAGGACCGGGTCGGTGAGGTGGGCCAGCCCGTGGTCGACGAAGTGGTCCAGGTGATCGGGCGTCTCGCGCAGTTCGGCAAGACGCTGGACGACGCGCCGCCACGCGGGGCGGCCGAACGCCAGCGTCCAGAAGTACCGGTTGGCCGTGACCGGCCCGACCACGCGGTGCACGACCCGCACTTGGCCGGTGTCGATGCGATGCCGGGCACGGCCACCGAGCTTGGACAGCGCTTTGTCGATCTTCGCCCGGCGTGCGGGTCCGTCCAGCCGGCGAAGGACGCGGAAGATGGTGCGCGGGTTCTTCACGGCCCCGCCACCGTAGCGGGCAGGCCGGTGATCTCCGGGGACTACCGACCGACCATCGAGCCGAGGTCGTCCAAGCCCTGCAGGTATCCCGCGGCTCCGAGGTCCAGCACGCCACCGAGCACGTCGTCGACACCCACCAGGCCGGCGGCACGCAACCGGCGGAGGAACTCGAAGTCGGCGCGCAGGTCGTGCATCGCCATCGAACGAACCTGCACCAGGTTGTTCCGCTGGTAGACCCGCTCGACCTCGTCCTCGTACCCCTCCACGTAGTGCCGCTCGCCGTGGAACAGGTTGGCGTTGAACACGGTGAGCTCGGCCGGGCGGTAGCGCAGCACGTCGTGGACGATGCGCTGGATGGCCAGATGGGTGGCGTGGAACGTCGCCCCGTGCTCGGACGGCGCGTACCGCACCGATGCCGCGTCGGCGACCGGCAACGGTGCCGCGCGGCGAGCCGTGGGCCGCAGCACGGCCATGCGCAGCTGCCCGACGTCGAGCGCGGCGGCAATCTCGGCGCCGTCGAGGCAGGCCGACGAGTCGCTGTAGTAGGCGACGTCCGTGCGCGCCCCGTCGAAGGCCGGGTCGAGGGACGCGCCGCCCGGGCGGAACTTGGTGCGGATCACGACGTCGTAGGCGTCGATCGACGCGCCGTGCGCCACCGGGGACGGCGCCGGGCCGACGACAGCGACGCGTCGGCCGCCGACCATGGCGGCGAAACGAGCCTGCGCGGCATCGCCCGGCCCGTGGATGTCGAGGGCCTCGCGGCACGGCTCGGCGTCGCCCCGCAGCAGCGCGAGATCGGCGCGCAGCTTGCGGATCGCGTCCCGGTCGGCGCGGGGCAGCGCTCGCCGCGGGGCAGCTGCGAGGAAGCGCTCGGCCGCGTCGAACCGGTCGAGAGCGATCATCGCCCGCGCTCGTTCGAGGAAGCCACCGAGTCCGAGCGAGGCCAGCGAACCGTCGCCGCCGAGGACGTTCAGCGCCATGACCGCACGCACCCGAGTCGCCGTGCCGACCTGCCCGGCGCCGAACTGCTCGGCCGACAACACGTACCACGCGTCGCGCGGCAACTCGGCGGACAGCGCCGCCAGGTCGCCGTCCCCCACGGTGGAGGTCACGTCGCGCACCCAGCCCGATCGCGGCCGGCCGGCACCCCGGCCACCGGCGGCAACGACGAACGCCTCGGGCCACTCGGCGCTGGTGACCAGGCTGCGCACGAGGTGATAGCCGGCGCTCTGGTGTCCGGGGTCGCGCTCGAGCGCGCGGTGCCAGGCGTCGCGGATCGCGGTCATCTCCGTCGGGGTCTGGGCCCCTCTCGGGAAGGTCTCGCGCAGCCTCGCCCGCACGTTGCGGCGCGCGCGCTTCACCACCTCTG
>CAZMHG010000091.1:0-6110 GCA_964565975.1 uncultured Ilumatobacteraceae bacterium
GGCGACAGCCGTTCGAACTCGGGCTGCGACGCCGTGAGGTAGAGCGTGTTCCCCTGGTCCGTCTCACCGGCGAGAAGCCACTCCAGGTCGATGTAGCGCGGCTGGAACGGGAAGGACTCTTCCGAGGAGTAGAACGGCCGGGGCGAGTCGGTCGCCGAGTGTGCCACGGATGGCTCCAGCCACGGGGCCAGTGCGAGGGCGGCCGTCGAGTAGATGCTCGACCGGATCTTGTGGTCCTCCTTCGCGACGCCGGCGAACGTCGTCGCCGCGTGGCGCGCCAGCAATTTCACTTCGAGGGGCTGCTTCTGGTCGAGGCCCCGGCGGAGCAGACCGTTGATCGTCGGCTCGGATGCGACTGCCAGCACCGTGACCCAAGCAGCCAACTGCTCCATGGACACCGGCCGGGCCGGCTTCCCCTCTGCCTCTGTCGTCAGCCTCGACAACCCGGCGACGCACATGAATGCACCCAGCAGGTTCTCGCCGTGCTTCGCCCAGTACTCGGCGTTGCTGACGCCACTGCGAGGTATCGCCTGCGCAAGAGCCCGGCCTGTCCGCAGAGCGCCCGACGACGTCACAGCAGCATTGAGCGGCGTCCATCTCGCACTGGGCAGGTTCGTGGCAGCGCCCGGGTCGAAGACGGCGATCTCACCCTTGCGCTCACGAACTGCGGCCGTGGAGTCGTAGAGGTCTCGCTTCACGGACACGGCAACGACGGGACCGTCCCAAGTGGCGATCGCCGAGGTTGCAAGAGCCGTCTTGCCCGACCCGGTCGGGCCGATGAGTGCGACTGAGCCGCGGTTGCCTTGACGTCGCGCTGCCTTCCCAGTGAGCGGATGACGAGTGCGGTCCTCAGTGGCGAGCAGCTGCCGGTGGCCGGCAAGTCGACCGAGCAACATGCGTCCCGTCGGTGGCACAACGTCGTCCACGACGAGCGGACCTATGTCGGCCGGAGTCGCCTGGCGCGCCTCCGTCTGTTGCCCGAATCGACGCCGTTCCCGGGCGGTGCCGTCGAGGCGTCTCCAGCACCAGGCGACACCCACGCCCGCAGCGCCGGCGACGAGCACTGCCAATACTGTGCACACCCAGTAGAACCAGTCCGCGGGCAAGCCGTCTGCCGAGGCACCCCACGCATCGGCCGGGCGAGTGCCCGATGCGAGCCGCCAGCCGACGCGCAGCCACAGGTCGAGTCCGCCACGAACAGTGCCGCCCGTGAACAGCGTCGCGAGCCGTGCGCCGAGCCAGATCGAGAAGCCGCCGCCGATGACCGCGAGGCCGAGCCCGATGAGTGCCAGCTCTCCCCCGGCGCCTGGCTCTCGCTCGGTCGTCACCGAGGTTCTCCGCGCCGATCGGCCGCGGCCTGCATGAGCTCGACCAGCGCCTCGACCGGAGGGTCGAGCTGATCGAGGCGAAGCTCGTCGACGATCGCCTGCGCGTCGGCCACTGCATCGGTCGGATGCGGGTAGGGACCGGCGATGATCAGCGCGAGGTCGGTGGCGTGGTCGAGCCACCCGTACCAACGATGGGTGCTCGCCTCGATCGGCGCGCCGGCCGGGTCGTGCGTGGTGATGCCGAACTCGATGACATCACCGACCGACAACGTCATGGGGATCTGCCAGCCACGCGCACCCTCCTCCCAATCGAGTGCGGAGAAGCCGTCGCCACACAGCGCATCCGGCCAGAGCGTGGCGACCCATCGCCAGGCGATCCGGTTCGACGGAATCGGAAGGTCCGGCCAATCGATGAGGCACCCGCCTGCATGGCGGAACACCCATTCGCCGGCGGCGGTCACGGTGCCACCTCGTCCATGTCCGTCTCCGGCGTTGCGTGTGGCGGTCGGTCGAGGAACGTGACAGTCGTGGCCCGGTTGAACCACCGAGTCGCCTTGTCGCCTGCTCGGGTCACGTACTCTTCGCAGAGCAGCTGACCGCTCACGGCCACACGACGCCCCGACGTGAGGTGCTGCGCACATCGACCGGCGAGCTGTCCCCAGGTCTGGACGACGATCCACAGCCGGGGCCGCGAGTCGACGGCGAGACGGAACTCGCAGACCACGCCCTTGTTGGTGTCGCGCCGAACTGGGTCAGCCGCGAGCACGCCTGTGAGGCTCAACACGTTCATGGCAGCCCCCTCCACATCTGTGAGTGCGGGATGGGGGGCGCTTGATCGGAGCACCTCGAACCGGTGGGTTTCACGCTACCGCGCAGACGTCCGAGCATGTTGTCCATCTCCTTTCACAGATCGACCCCGTCGAGCTCTGGACGATCGGCTGACGCTGCGAGCGACGCACGCCGGAGGCATTCGTCGATCGTCTGGTCCCAGGTCGAATCAGCGAGCGCCCAGGCGTTCAAATCGAGGCCATCGGGCGGGATGATCGAGCGAGCCCCCACCTGTTGCTGATCGAGCAGCCCGGCAAGCGTCGAGGTCAGCCGCCGCCCGGCTTCGTCGGGATCGGCGGCAATTGCGATCCCGAGGCCACGGTTCGCGGCGTAGTTCGCCAGGCGAGCAGCTACTGACTCGTCAGGCGTCTGCGCACCGAGCAGAGCGACCGCAGGGAAGCCGGCCTGGCTCGCAGCGAGCGCATCGGGAAGCCCCTCGCACACCAAGAGCGTGCCGCCGCGCTGACCGCTCGACACCGGATACGCGAGGCGCGGGTGCGGCGCGATCGCCGCCGATGGATTGTCGTACTTGCGCCCCGTCGACTCGGGTTCGAGATACCGGGCCTGGACGTACACGGCGCGACCTGTGGGATCGAGTGCGGGCATGACGGCGGCGAGCCCTGCCCCGTATGGAAGACCACGGTCGCGGCGCATCACGCTTCGCCCCGGATCCGCGCCGAGCCTGTTCGCTCGGATCGTGTCGTCGTTCAGCCCGCGGGCGTGGAGCCACTCACGTACTTCGCGGCCCTGTGGACCACGAAGGACGCTCTCGCACACCCTCACGTAGCGCTCGACCATCGGGCTCGGCTCGACCGCCGCAACCGTCGGCTTCGTGCGCTTGATCGGGACCGGCGGTAGCGGCCTGTCGGGGAGGAGACCGGCCCGAGTCGCCAGCCAGTCGATGGCATCGAGCCGATCGCAGTGTCGAACGCTGGCAACCAGATCGACGGCATCGCCCCGATGGTCGGCTGACCAGCATCGCCAGCGCTCGTGCCCGTGTCGGTCGCGGAACATGGTGACGGAGGCGTGGTGGTCGTCGTGGTCGGCGACTGGGCAGTGCCACTTGCGACCCGGGCCCAATCGACCTGCGGGCTCGGTGAGCTCGTCGAGGAGGGCTGCGAGGTCGGTGCGATCGAGCACGTCACCGATCGACCACCGCGGGCGAAGGTCACGCTGGCTCATCGCCTTGATCCACCATCGCCTGGTCAGTGTCGAACAGCCGCCGTTCGTTCGCGGTGAGCACGGTGTGCACGACGGCTGACTTCGCGCCCACGCGCCAGATACCGCGGCCCTGCACGAGCTGTCCGAGCCAGTCACGTTCGCGTTCGGTGAGATCGAACATCTCAGCTGCGAGCGCGACTTGTTCCGGCGGCTGACGCAGCAGCACACGCGTCTGGATGTCAGAGAGCAGTCCCGCAGCGATCTTGGCTGCGGCCGTGCCGTCGTCGGCCTGAGCAGTGAGGTCTGACGGACGATGGCAGACGAGGACGGTCGCGACGCCGTAGGTGCGCGAGAGCTTCAGCGACGACTGGAAGTAGCCGGCACCGTGTCGGACTGCTGCCCATGCTTCGTCGATCACCTGCACCGAACGGCGGTCCGGCCGGCCTCGCAGCGCACCCGTCAACCAGTGCGTCGCGGCGACCATCACCAACGGCAGCGCCTCGGCGTTCCCGTACACCGTGGACAGGTCGAGGACCAAGCCCGGCCCGTTGTCCCAGTCGATCGACACCGTGGTGGGACCATCGAACATGCCGCGCAACGTGCGGCTGCAGAGCTTGTCGAGCGCGAAGGTCACCGGTGCCGTTGCACGGGCGAGCTCGAGGGGAGAGTGTCGAGAGAGGCGCACCAGCTCGTCGGGCGGGTCGAGGATCTCGGCGCAGAGATCGCGAAGCGTGAAGGGCGATGGGATCTGCGAACGCCGTTCGATCGCCCACCCGAGAACGGCGTCCTCGAGTGGCGACAGCTCGCGACCCAGCACGCCGACGACGAGTTGCGAAGCGAGGTTCTGACGGGCGATCACGCTGCCGTCCTGATCCCCTCCCCCGGGATCCATCGGGTTGACTCGATCGGTCCCGCCGGGGTGAAGACGCACCACGGTGAGGCCGAGATCGTGAGCGAGAGCGCTGTACTCGCCTTTCGGATCCACGATCGCCAAGTACCGCCCGGCGCCGTAGACAGCCTTCAACCGACGCACGAGCGCCTTGACCGTCGCCGACTTCCCGAAGCCGACGGAACCCATCACGATCATGTTCGGGTTCGTCAGGTGGCCCTGGGCGTAGAACTCGAAGGGGTCGAAGTAGAAGCCGCCCATGCCGGCGGTGACGTTGGCGCCCATGAGCACTCCGCGCTCACCGAACGATGCATCGGCGTGAAACGGATAGACGGAGCAGAGGTGCGCCATCGTCGACCGGGCCCAGTCACCGGGAATGCCGCCGTGAGCGGAGAAGGCACCGGGAGGTCGCACGTCGGAACGGGGACGCTGATGCGGAGGCTCGCTGCGTTGAGCTGCGGAGCGGGCATGCCGTTGGCGAGCGTGCTCGGACGGCAGCAGACGCACCTCGCCGGAGCGTCTCATGAGCGCGTCCCCGTGGTGAAGGAGCGTCCCAGCGGCAATGAGGCGACCCACCCTTCCGCCTGACGCGCGGCCAACGGTCGAAGGTCGAGCATCGACTGTGCCGCTGCCTGCTCGACACGAGCGCACGCATCGTCGAGCTCCTCCATGGTGCCGGCCACGACGGTGACGATGGCCGCGTGTCGGAACTCGGGGTGGCCCTCGGCCAGCTCACGCTCGCGGGTCTCGACGTCGGCCTGGCGTCGGCGCTCGCGCGCGGTCAGTCGGAAGCCGTGACGTTCCTTCTGCGCATGGTCCGCCTCGATGGAGGTCAGTTGCCGGTTCGCGTCTGCGGCAGCGCGCTGCAGCGGCACTGGCTCGAGCACCACCGTGACGATGCGAGTTGCACCGTCACCAGCGAGCAGGGGCGCCATCCAGTCCGCGCCGACAGGCAGCATTGGCCACCCGGCGACCCGGAAGGAACGGTGCTTCGAGCCGTCGACGGACACGACGTCCCAGCGAGACTCGACGGCCATCGGGCCCCACTCGATCTGCCCTCGGCGGGCGGCGGCTGCCAAGGACCTCCGAATGGTCGACAGCTGCGCCGACCGAGATGGATCGGATCGAAGTCGTATCGCGGTGGACAGGTCGAGTGAATCCAATGGGCCGGACACCTGGAGGCCAGCCGACTCCAGCCTCGACGCCAGCAACCTGGCCTCGTCTGTGAGTGTCTCGATCGCGGCTGCCACCGGCTCACGCCTCCGGGTGCGGACTCGACGGATCTCGACCGTCAGAGTCAGCAGCACCTCGTGCGCAATCGTGAACGGGTCCTGAAGGTCGAGCAGCTGTTGGTAGTCCGTGGTCGCCGCCGAGTTCGTCGGCTGCTCGAGGCCGTCGAGGAACTCCCGATGGCCGCTCACTCCGATCGGGTGCGCCCACTCCTGCCATGTGATGCGGCTCACCGCACACTGTGCTCGGGCCAGCGGGCCGAGAGCGGCTCCCCAACCAGCGACCAATCCGTCCTGCTCGCGCAGTGAGGCGACGGGAAAGCCGGCGCCGGTTGCCTGCAACACCATCGAGACCGAGCCGGAGCGCTGGTCGTGTACGACGGCGGCAGTCCGGCGCGCTGCCTGCCAGTCGACCGGAACGTCGAGCACCGCAAGCCCCGCCAGTGGCTGCGGCACGTCGTCGTCGAAGCCGGGGCCAGCGCCGAGGAGCGAGGCCTTCACCCACGGGTTGCGACCCCGTCTCCGGGTCCACCACAGGCGGAGGCCAGGAGCTGCGACATCGAACAGCGGCGCTCGACGCCAACGCCCGAACGCGAGGCCGAGACCGACGATCGGACCGACGACGCCCAAGGCTGCGAGACCCGCCATCAAGGAGAGGGTGAGCCACAGCACGCC
>CAZMHG010000091.1:6210-8788 GCA_964565975.1 uncultured Ilumatobacteraceae bacterium
CCGCTGCCGGCTGCCGCGCTGGTGCCTCCGCCAGCAGCACCTGTCGACGCGAACTGCTGCGGCACTGCTCGGGTCGCGGCCGACGCAGCTGCGCTTGCACCGAGCGACTTCACCATCAGGCCTGCCTGTGCGGCCGTCAAACCCGCACGACCCCAGCCACCGACGATGCCGGACGACACCGCCGCACCCTCCACTGAAGGCAGCAGTCGATAGACCACCCATGGCGACAGCCCCGCGATGGCGAAGCACGCGAAGCCCGAGATGAGCGTTCCGAGTGCAGCCGCGCCGTCCGTCGTCCCGTCAGCACCTGGAGCGCCGGCGTTGGCAAGGAGCTTCACACCGACCACGAGCGTCACGGCGATCGCCGGCTTGGCGAGGACGAGCGCCACCGTCACGTGCACGAGCCGTCGACCCGAGCCACGCATCATCGGCGACACGGATGAGGACCAGACGATCGGAGCGAACGCTGCGACGAGGTACAGCAGCGACGACCGCATGAAGAGCACCACAGTCGTGACGAGCAGCCCGATCATCCCGAACAGCAGGGCAAGCGGGCCGAGGAACGTGGTCGCCAGCCCACCGGCACTGCTCATCGTTCGGGCGAGGCCATCGAGCACAGCCTGTGCGTCGGTACGGCCTGCCTGCCAAGCGACGTCGGACAACACGTCAGCCCCGCGGATCAGTACGTCCATGACGGTCACGGTCAGCGCCGAAGCCACGATCGCCTTCGGACCTTCCTTGAGCGCATCCACGATCAACTCCGGGCGACCACCGAAGCCGGCTTGCACAGCCGAGGCGAGCATCAGCGCGATCGTGATCCCGAGCGAGATGCCGGCGAGCGGACGCACCAGTCCTGTCTCGAACCAGGCCTCGCTGAGCCGCGGCGTGGTTGCGGTGTCGAGCACCCCCCACACCCACTCCATCAACAGCAGCAACCCGTTCGCGAACCACGTGTAGATGCCCTGGATCACCTTGTCCCACGCCCAGCCGACAACGCCGCCGATGGCATCGCCGAAGAGGTCCAGCGGGTTCGGGAAGGGCCACATCAGTGCACCACCGACGTGGTGGCCGACGGCCAGCCGAGCGGCTCGATGAAGGCCTTCGCGTCGTCGAAGGCGGCCTCCGCTGCAGGCGACGGGGTTGGCCCAGGAGCTGAGGACCAACGGTCGACCAACCAACGAGTGCCCACCAGCACCATGTCGAGCGTGACGGTTCGCCACACCTGCCTGCCCGGCCCTGTGCCCGGCACCGCCACGACCATGACCGACCACACGTTCACGCGCACGCCACCAGCAGTGCGCTCGGCGCTTGCCGAGATCGGTTGCTCGACGACGTGGAGGTCGGTCGGATCGACATCGCGCTCGCCGAGGTCGAGCAGCATCGCGGTGACCGCCTCTGAGGTCTCGTTCGCCAGCGTGGGCCCGTACGAAGGCGTGGTGAACGACTCGATCAACTCACGGCGGGAGATGAAACCAGCCCGAGCGACGTCATCGGTCAGTGCGACGGCTGCCACGGCAGCCACACGCGCGACCTCGACGTCATCCGCTGGTTCAGCAGAAACCCATCGAGGTTCGTGCTGGTCGACCGCCTCGGTCGTGGTTCCGCCCGACTCGCGGGAGCCGACACGTGAGACGACAACGCCGATCGTCGCGACGGCCGCCAGCACTGCGAGGAACACCGTGAGCCGACGCACAGTCAGCCGCCGGTCGCCGCGTACAGCGTGGTCGCGATGGTCCACGCGAGGCCGGAGAGGATCGCGGCACCCATCCCACCGAGCAGCCACTTGCGCCCTGCGGACGACGCCCCGTAGTTCGAACCGAAGTGGCCGATGCCGGTGGTGATCGCACCGATGAGGAGGCCGGCGAGAGCGGCCGTGAGGCCGCCCCACTTCAGCCAGCCGAGCACCTGACCCACGAGTTCGGCACCGGGGGCCGTGCCGTCCGCCGGCGGGTTGGGGATCGCCGCACCCGCCCAGGCCACGTGCGGCAGTGCCATCACGCTGATCAAGCACGTCGCCGGGGCGGTGGCCAGCAAACGAGCCTTCCTGCTGATCGACCGAGTTCGTACGTCCATCGAGTCCTCCTGATGTTCGATCCCGACCTACCTGGAAGGGTTCGACCACAACGGACAGGCCTCGACCGCCCTGGATGAATCGCTCACCGAATCACTTCGCCGATGTCCGTTGGAGGTGATGAAGTCCGCTGTTGCGCTCACGAGCTCCCTTCTTCTCGGCGTCGTGGTGCTGCCGGTGCTCCTCGCCGGCGGAGACCCACCGCCGATCGCCATCTGCGGTCAGCAAGCAGGTTCGACCGACACCGTCCTCGCCACGATTCGCACCCTGGAGTCGGGCGGCAACTACAGCGCGCAGGCAGCCGGATCGACTGCTTCGGGCGCCTATCAGTTCCTCGACAGCTCGTGGGCCGGGTACGGCGGCTACACCCACGCCAAGGACGCTCCGCCCGAGGTGCAGGATGCGAAGGCGGCGGAGAACGTCACGATGATCCTCAACAAGCACGACGGTGACGTCACCGCCGTGCCCGTCGTCTGGTACATCGGCCACGTTCCCGGCCCGACGTCG
>CAZMHG010000092.1:0-8755 GCA_964565975.1 uncultured Ilumatobacteraceae bacterium
CCCGGTTCGCGGCCCACGGTGAACCCGAATCCGGTCTGGGTCTCGCCACCGTCGTCGGCCAGGGTCTCGGCGACGAGGTAGCAGCCGTTCTCCCTGCCGTAGTGGCGGATGCCGGTGGAGGTCGCCACGGCGACCTCGCCCGATCCGTCGGCGTAGTTCGCCGCCTCCACGCGGACCCGTGCGTCGGCAGCGAGCGCGGCACGCTCCAGCTCGCGGGCCAGCTCGATCTTGCGCTCTGTGGGGAACCCGGCCAGTTCGTCGCTCCACAGGGCGACCTCGGTGACGGGCACGCCGTCGGGTTCGGCCAGCGCGGCGAACTCGTCGGGCGTGCCGAACGTCAGGTTGTCGCGGGCCTCGGCGAGGACCTCGTCGATCGCGCCGGGGTCGAGCGTGCCGGCGTAGGCGAAACCCGTTCGCCCGTCGCGGATGACGCGGATGCCGACGCCCTCGCTGTGGGCGCTGACGAAGTGCTCGACCTGGCCTTCGTAGACGCGGACGTCGGTCTCTTCGCCGCGGGCGACGAAGGCCTCGATCTGCTCGCCGCGCCGTGCCTCGCCGACGACCCGATCGGCGATGCCGACGAGCGCGTTGGTCGCCACGCTCATGCCGCGGTACCGCCGATCGTCAACGACTTGACGCGCAGCGTCGGTTGCCCGTCGCCGACGGGGACGCCCTGGCCGTCCTTCCCGCACGTGCCCGGCCGGCCCATGCCGAAGTCGTTGCCGAGCATGTCGATGTCGAGCAGCACCTGCGGGCCGTTGCCCATCAGGTTGCCTTCGCGCAGCGGCTCGGTGATCCGCCCGTTCTCGATCAGGTACGCCTCGACCATGCCGAACACGAAGTCGCCCGTCGCGGTGTTGACGCTCCCGCCGCCGAGCTCGGCGACGTACACCCCGCGTTCGGTCGCGGCGATGATGTCGTCCGGTTCGTCGGGACCGTCGAGCACGAACGTGTTGGTCATCCGGACCATCGGAAGGTGCTGGTAGCTCTGCCGGCGGCCGTTGCCGCTCTGCGGCCGGCCGTCCTTGCGGGCCCGCAGGTAGTCCCACATGTAGTCGGTCAGCACGCCGTCCTGGATCAGCACGTTTCGCTGGGCGACGTGGCCTTCGTCGTCGTAGCCGATGGTGCCCCACTCGCCGGACATCGTTCCGTCGTCCACCAGGGTGACCAGCGGGTTGGCGACCAGCTCGCCACGCCTGCCGCGGTAGACCGAGCTGCCCTTGGCGACCAGGTCGGCTTCCAGGCCGTGCCCGCAGGCCTCGTGGAACAGCACGCCACCCGAGCCGCGACGGATCACCACCGGCATCGCCCCGCTCGGGGCAGGGCGCGCGTTGAGCTTGGTCAACGCCTGACGCGCGGCGTCGCGGGCCAACGCCTCGACGTCGACGCGGTCGAACAGCTCGAAGCCGGCCGTCGCGCCGGCTGATTGGAAGCCGGTCTGCATGCCGCTGTCGCCGTTGGCCACCGCGGTGACCCGCACGTTGATCCGGGTCTGGGTGTCGCTGGTGAACACGCCGTCGGTGTTGGCCACGACGATGCGCTTGGTGCCGTCGGCATAGCTCGCGCTGACCTGGCCGATCGCCGTGCCGGCGGCGCGCGCCGCGTCGTTCATCCGTGTCAGGAGCTCGACCTTGGCGGCCATGGCGACATCGGTCGGGCGCTCGACGGCCATGTCGGCGCCACGGCCGGGGGATGCCGTCAGCGCCACGGTGCGCACCCCGCCGGTGCCGCTGCTCGCCGCCGCGGCCGCGGCGAGGGCGGCTGCACGCAAGCCGGGTTCGCTGAGGTCCGAGGTGTAGGCGAAGCCGGTCGTGTCACCCTTGACGACGCGGATGCCGGCGCCGCGATCGCGGCCCGAGTTGACCTGCTCGACCTTGCCGTCGTCGAGACCGGCCGAGGTGCCGCGCTTGTCCTCGGCGTAGACCTCGGCGAAGTCGCCACCCGTGCGGGTGGCGTGGGTCAGCACACGTTCGAGGACGTCCTGATCGATCATCCGGTGGAGCCTACGGGCGCACCTGCGAGCGGCGTCCCCACGGCGGGCCGGCGACGCGGCTGGGCGATGCCGAGCACCCCGCCGGCGGCGACCAGGCAGCATGCGCCGGCGATGAGGAACGCCAGTCGGTAGCTGCCGGTGACGTCGTGCAGCGTGCCGGCCCCCCATGCGGCCAGTGCGCCACCGATCTGGTGCCCGGCGAACACCCAGCCGTACACCAGCGGGCCGCGCTCGCGGCCGAAGTACTGCAGGCACAGGGCGATGGTCGGCGGCACGGTGGCCACCCAGTCCAGTCCGTAGAACGCCATGAAGCCGAACAGCCCGCCACCGCCGTGGGCCAGCGCCGGGTCGAGGACGAACAGGCTGAGACCACGCAGCAGGTAGTAGCCGCACAGCAGCCGGCGCGGATCGACCCGGTCGGTCAGCCAGCCGCTGGCGATCGTGCCGGCAATGTCGAACCCACCGATCATCGCCAGGTACGTCCCGGCCTGTGTGCCGGACATCCCGTGCTCGTGCGCGGCGGAGATGAAGTGCGTCTGGATCAGGCCCGTCGTCGACAACCCGCACACCGCGAAGCTGCCGAACAGCAGCCAGAACGCGCCGCTGGACCACGCGGCGCGCAGTGCCTGGTTCGCCGCGGCGACCGGGTTGCCGATCGCGGTGGCGGGCGCCGCGCCCTCGGTCGCGCCATACGCCCTGAGCCCCATGTCGCTCGGCTGGTTGCGCAAGAACCCGAGCACGACGGGGATCACCGCGGCGCATCCGATCGCCACGGTGATGCCGACCCAGCGCCATCCGAAGTGCTCGGCGAGCGAGGACAACAGCGGCAGGAACACCAGCTGCCCGCTGGCGGTGGCAGCCGTCAACGTCCCGGTGACCAACCCGCGGCGGGCGACGAACCACCGGCTGGCGACGGTGGAGGCGAACACCGATGCCATGCATCCCGAGCCGGCGCCGACGACCACGCCCCACAGCAGGAACAGCTGCCAGGGGTGTGACATCCGCGTCGTCGCCAGCGCGCCGGCGCCCATCAGCGACAGGGCGATCACGGTCACCCGGCGCAGGCCGAAGCGCTGCTGCAACGCCGCGGCGTACGGACCGATGAACCCGAACAGCAGGACGTTGATGCTCACCGCCAGGCCGACGGTCGCCCGGCTCCACCCGAACTGGGCGCGGAGCGGATCGACCAGCACGCTCGGCGCGCTGCGCACCCCGGCAGCGCCGAGCAGGATGACGAACGCCGCGGCGAACACCACCCAGTGGTAGGTCGGGCGCCGGCGCACGCCGGAAGCCTACGGTGGCAGGGCTTCGCCGGGGCCGGCCTCCGGCACTTGGCCGTCGGGCCGTTCAGCCGAGGTCGCTGGTGCGCGGGTAGACGTCGTCGGGGTCGGTCAGGACGTTGACCAGGTAGGGCACGCCGCTGGCGAACGCCCGGTCGAGCGCCGGACCGATGTCGCCGGGCCGGCTGACCGTCTCGCCGGCACCACCGAGCGCAGCGACCACCTGGTCGTAGCGCAGCCCGGGTTGCAAGTCGCAGGCCATGTCCCAGCCGAAGATCGTCCGCATCGGATGCTTCTCCAGACCCCACATGCCGTTGTTGCCGACGATCATCACGACCGGCAGACCGTGACGGACCATGCTGTCGACGTCCATCAGGCTGAAGCCTGCCGCGCCGTCACCGAGCAGCAGCACGATCTGGCTGTGGGGCCGCGCGACGCGGGCCGCGATCGCGTACCCCGGACCGTTGCCCAGGCACCCGAACGGGCCGGTGTCCAGCCAGCAGCCGGGCTGGTGCACCTCGACGAACTTCCCGGCGTACGAGGCGAAGTCGCCTCCGTCGCAGATCACGACCGCGTCACGCGCCAGCCGTCTGGCCAGTTCGCCGTAGATCCGTGCCGGCTTGATGGGATCGGCCGCGGCGTCGAGCAGGACGCGGTCTGCGGCGGCGGCCGCGGCCTCGGCGGCGCGCAGCTCGGCAAGCCACTCGGGATGGCTTGCTCCGGGCCGGGCCGACAGGCTGCGCAGCACGGCGGCGATGTCACCGACCACCGTGGGCACCTCGACGTGCGCGGCACGCTGCGCCGGGGCGTCGACGACGTGGGCCACCGTGGCCTCGCCGAACGAACCGAAGCCGAGCCGGAAGTCGAGCGGTGTCCCCCAGACCACCACCAGGTCGGCGCGTCGCTTGAGCAGCCCACGCGTCCGCAGGAAGGCCAACCGGTGATCCGCGGGCAGCAGCCCCCGCCCCAACCCGTTGAAGTAGCACGGCACGTCCAGATGCTCGGCCGCGGCGCGCAGCGCCTCGTCGGCCCCGGCCCAGTAGGTGTCGCCGCCGACCAGGAACACCGGCCGTTCGGCGCCGGCGAGCAGGCCGGCCAATCTGTCGACGGCGTCGTGGTCGAGCTCGCCCGCCGCCCGGTCGGGCCATGCCGGCAACTGGCCCGAGGACGGGCCGAAGTTGTCGAACGGGACGTCCAGGAACACCGGCCCACGATGCGGCGTCGTCGCCCGCACGGCAGCTGCGTGCACCATCGCGGCTGCCTGCGTCGGGTCGTACACGGTCGCCGCTGACTTGGTGACCGAGGCGACCACGGGCAGGTGGTCGAACTCCTGCAGCGATCCCTGCCCCCACCGCAGCTGACCCGCCCGCCCGCCGAGCACGACGAGCGGCGAGCCGTTGAAGTGGGCGGTGGTGATCGCCGAGACCGCGTTCGTCACACCCGGCCCGGCGGTCACCGCGGCGAGCCCGGGCCGGCGGGTCAACTTGGCGTGGGCCTCGGCGGCGAAGGTCGCTGTCTGTTCGTGACGGGTGTCGACGACCCGCATGCCCTGGTCCCGCGCCCCGTCGTAGAACGGCCAGATGTGCGCACCGTTGAGCGTGTACATCGTGTCGGTGCCGGCCGCAAGCATCGCCGCGACCGCCTGTTGGCCGGCGTGGCCGGCGTGGCCGGCGATGGTGCGCGCCTGGTCGTCTCCCGTCATCCGCCCAGTGTCGCATTCGACCGGGCACCGCGCCGCGAGCAGAGCCCCAACCTGGGCGAGCGATAGCCTGGCGGGCGGCCATGGAACTGTCCCGCATCTGTCGACCCGAGGACCTGCGGGCGCTCTCTCACCCCGAGCTCGACGACCTGGCCGGCGAGATCCGCGACTTCGTCGTGCGCGCCGTCGCCGAGACCGGCGGGCACCTGGGCAGCAACCTCGGCGTCGTCGAGCTGACCTTGGCGCTGCACCGCGTCTTCGACTCGCCCACCGACGCGATCCTGTGGGACACCGGGCATCAGGCGTACGTGCACAAGATCGTCACCGGCCGCCAGTCCGGCTTCGAGGGGCTGCGCCAGGCGGGCGGGATGTCCGGCTACCCGAGCCGCGAGGAGAGCGACCACGACCTGATCGAGAACAGCCACGCCTCGACCGTGCTGTCGTACGCCTACGGCATGTCCGTGGCCCGTACGGCGGGGACCGATCACCATCGCCACATCGTCGCCGTGATCGGCGACGGCTCGCTCACCGGCGGGCTGGCATACGAAGCGCTGAACAACATCGGCCACTCCAAGCAGCGCGTGATCATCGTGCTCAACGACAACGGCCGCAGCTACGCGCCGACGATCTCCAACCTCGTCGCCACGCCCAAACCGGCCGAGCCGGAGACCGGCGAGCACCAGCGACTGCCCGAACGGATCACCAGCAAGCTGTCACACAGCCTGACCAGCATCCGCCAGAACCCCACGTACGTGCGACGCCAGCGCCGGCTCGAGCAGTTCCTGCACGACCTGCCGTACGTCGGCCCGCAAGCGGAGAAGGGTGTCGACGCGGTCAAGGCCGCGGTGCGCGAGTTCCTCCAGCCGCCGTCGTTCTTCGAGGCGCTCGGCGTGCGCTACATCGGCCCGATCGACGGGCACGACATCGCCGGCATGGAGCACGCGCTGCGCAACGCGATCGAGCTGTCGGCCGACGGGCCGATCATCGTCCACGCGGTCACGCAGAAGGGCCGCGGCTACTCCCCCGCGGAGAACGACGACGAGAAGCACCTGCACGACGCACCGGTGTTCGATCCCATCGTCGGGCCGCCCAAGGCCGTCCCCACCGGTTACACGCAGGCCTTCGCCGAGGCGATCCTCAAGGAAGCCGAAGCCGACCCGCGCGTCGTCGCGCTGACCGCGGCGATGCCCGGGCCGACCGGCCTGCTGCCGTTCCAGGCGCGCTACCCCGAACGCTTCTTCGACGTCGGCATCGCCGAGCAGCACGCCGTGACGGGCGCTGCCGGCATGGCGATGGGCGGGTTGCGCCCGGTGGTGGCGATCTACTCGACGTTCCTCAACCGGGCCTGGGACCAGATCGTGTACGACGTCGCCCTGCACCGCCTTCCCGTCGTCTTCGTGATCGATCGCGCCGGCATCACCGGCGACAACGGACCGAGCCATCACGGCGTGTACGACCTCGCGCTGCTCACCAAGGTGCCGGGGATGCGCGTCTTCGCCCCGTCCAGCGCGCAGGAGCTGCACGTCATGCTGCACGACGCGCTCGCGCTGGCCGACGCCGGCCCGGTGGCGATCCGCTACCCCAACGGCGCGGCGCGCCAGGTGGGCGAGTTGGACGTCGGCCACGGCACCACGGCCCTCCGGGTTCGCCAGGGCGACGGCACGGTGTGCATCGTCGCCGTCGGCCGCCTGCTGGGTGCGGCACTGAAGGCTGCCGACGCGCTCGCCGAGCGCGGCGTGCAGGCCGAGGTGTGGGATCCGCGCTGTTGCGCACCGCTCGATCCGTGCCTGGTCGACGCCGCTGCAGCGCACCGCGGTGTCGTCACCTGCGAGGACGGGGTGCGCGACGGCGGCGTCGGGGCGGCGCTCGCCGACCTGATCCACCGGGCCAATCCGGCGTGTTCGGTCACCGTGCTCGGCCTGGCCAATCAGTTCATCCCGCAGGGCAAGCCGGATCACATCCTCGCCGCGGCCGGGCTCGATGCCGCCGGCATCGCCGCGGCCGCGATGTCGTTGCGCTGACCCGGCGGCGACAGGACCACGGCGCATGACCGACCCATCCCGCCCCGCCGAGCACCCCGCCGGCACCCACACGCCGGGCATCGGCGTCGACCTGTCCGCCGACATGGACCTGGCGCGCCGCGTCGCCGACGCCGCCGACGCGATCACGCTCCCCCACTACCGGCACCGCACGTTCAACGTCGACTGGAAGTCCAACCAGACCGAGGTGACCGAGGCCGACCGGGAGACCGAGGCGGCGATCAGCGCACTGATCCTCGCCGAGCGCCCTGATCACGGCCTGTTCGGCGAGGAGCACGGTCTCGTCGGCGAGACGGCGTCGCCGTGGCGGTGGGTGATCGACCCCATCGACGGCACCTCCAACTTCGTGCGCGGCATCCCGGTGTGGGCCTCGCTGATCGCCCTGACCCACGCCGAGCACGGCCCGGTGGTCGGCGTGGTCTCGGCACCGGCGATGGGCATGCGCTGGTGGGCGGCACGCGGTCTTGGCGCGTTCGCCGACGGACGGCCGTGCCGGGTGTCCGACGTCGCCCGGATCGACCGCGCCCAGGTGTCGGTGACCTTCGCCAAGGGGTGGGACGAGCACGGCCTGACCCACGAGTTGGTGCACTTGCAACAACGTGCCTACCGCGCCCGCGGGTTCGGGGACTTCTGGCAACACATGCTCGTCGCCGAGGGAGCGATCGACCTTGCCGTGGATGCCGTCGGCGTGGCGCCGTACGACCTCGCTGCGGTGATGGTCGTCGTCGAGGAGGCCGGCGGCACCTTCACCGACCGACACGGCACACGCACGTTCGAGCAGGACACGGCGATCAGCAGCAACGGCCACCTGCACCACGAGATCGCCGCACTCGGGGGCTGAGCCCGGGCGAGTCGGCTGCGCGCGGCGCAACCGAGATCACCGCACGTCCACCGGGCGCATCATCGGCCACGGCACGTCCATCGGTCGCGCCCGTCGCGCCGTCGGGTTTCGCCCGGACCGAGTTCACCACCGCGCAGCGAACACGAAACACGCCGGAAACACGGCCAGACGAAGCTTGCGGCGGCCCACGCCCGCCTTCCCCGGGACGCGCGTCGGTCGAGGAGCGACATGGACGCAGGCAGTCTCGCCTGGAAACTCATCTCGGCCGCCCTGGTGCTGTTCATGACGCCTGGGTTGGCGTTCTTCTACGGCGGCATGGTCAGGTCACGCAACGTGCTGAACATGCTGATGATGAACTTCTACTGCGTGCTCGTCGTGCCGATCCTGTGGGTCGTCATCGGCTACTCGCTGGCCAACGGATCGGACCGCTTCCTCGGTGGGTTCGGCTCGGTGATGCTGCGCGACATCACCACCGCAGGCGACGGCGGGGCGCTGGCCAACGTTGCCTACCTGGCGATGTTCGCGGCGATCACGCCGGCCTTGATCTCCGGCGCGGTCGCCGACCGGATGAAGTTCAGTACCTGGGCGGCGTTCGTCCCCCTGTGGTTCATGATCGTGTACGTGCCGGTGTGGAAGTGGGTCTACGGCGGTTGGCTCGGCGCGCGCGGCTCACTCGACTTCGCCGGTGGCACGGCGATCCACGTCAACGCCGGGATCGCCGCGCTCGCTGCCGTGTACGTACTCGGGCACCGGCGGGAAAAGCAGCACCTGCCGCACTCGATGCCGCTGGTGATGCTCGGCACCGGGATCCTGTGGTTCGGCTGGTTCGGCTTCAACGCCGGCTCCGCAGCAGGCGCCGACGGCCAGGCCGCGCAGGCGTTCGTCAACACCCTGCTCGCCGCG
>CAZMHG010000093.1:0-3489 GCA_964565975.1 uncultured Ilumatobacteraceae bacterium
CCGAGATCACCCAGGTCGACCTCGCCGGACTGGCGCTGGAACTTGCCGCGTGGGGCACGGCCGCAACCGACCTGGCGTTCGTCGACCAGCCGCCGCCGAAAGCGCTGCGTCACGCCGAGGCGCTGTTGACGATGCTCGGCGCGCTCGACGGGGCTGGTCGCCTCACCGACGCGGGTCGGCGGATGCTGCGGCTGCCGCTGCACCCCCGGCTGGCGCGGATGATCGAGTACGCCGCGCCCGGGGACCGCTCGCTGGCCTGTGTCGTCGCCGCGATCCTCGACGACCGCGACGTGTTTCGCGGGCGCCCGTCCGACCTGCCGTGCGATCTCGCGCTGCGCGTCGCCGCGGTCGCCGGCGAATACGGCCACGACGCCGTCGACCGCGGCGCCGCTCGGCGGGCCGGGCAACGGGCGGTCGACATCGGCCGGCGGGCGGGGATCGACGTCGACGTCGACACCGCCGGCGTCGACCCGAGCCACACCGGCAGGGTGCTGCTCGCCGCCTACCCGGACCGCCTGGCCGTACGCCGCAACCGGCCTGGCAACTTCCAGCTACGCCTCGGTACCGCGGCGACGATGGCACCGACGGATTCGCTCTCCGCCGAGGCGTTCGTCGTCGCCGCCGAGCTGGATGGCGACCGAACCCGCGCGGCGATCCGCCTCGCCGCGGCGGTCGACGCGGCCGAGGTGATCGACGGGCTCGCCGATCAGATCGAGGTCCGCACCGCCGTGGTCTTCGACGCCGCACGTCAGGACATCGTCGAGCTCGTCGAGCATCGACTCGGCGGCATGCTCCTCGCCGAACAGCGGCGTGCCCCGACGCCCGGCCCCGAGACCACCGCCGCGCTGCTCGGGGCCTTGAAGCCCGAGCTCGAGGCGCGCTCGACACACACGGCGCGTCCGGGCTACGCGCCCGGGTGGCCCACCTGCGCAGCATCGGCGACGACACCTGGCCGGACTGGAGCGATCGCGCCCTGCTGGCGACCCTCGACGCGTGGCTGGCCCCGTTCCTTGCCGGAGCGACGAGCACCAGCGAGCTGGCACGGCTCGACCTGGGCATGGCCCTGTCGACCGAGTTGGGTTGGGACGGCGGCCAGCGGCTGGCCGAACTGGCCCCGGCCACGTTGGCGACCCCGGCCGGTCGCGACGTCCGGATCGACTACTCGCGGGCAACGCCGACGGCGTCGGTCCGCGTCCAGGACATGTTCGGCCTCGACACCCACCCCACCGCGGCCGGCCAGCCGGTGACGCTCGAGCTGCTCTCGCCGGCGGACCGCCCGCTGCAGATCACCAGCGACCTGCCGGGCTTCTGGCGTGGCTCGTGGGCCGACGTCCGCAAGGAGATGGCGGGCCGCTATCCGAAGCACTTCTGGCCTGCCGAGCCGTGGCGCGAGCCGCCACGCCGCGCGTCACGCGAGCGCTGACGCGCCAGGCGACGACGCGCCCCAGAACGCCGGAAGCCCCGCCGGGGCGGGGCTTCGATCGGGCATGCGGGTGGAGGTGAGGGGAATTGAACCCCTGGCCTCAACAGTGCGATTGTTGCGCTCTGCCAACTGAGCTACACCCCCGCTGAGGGCGCCAGTGTAGCGGCGCCCCGTGGAGGTCAGGCAGCTCGGTAGGAGTAGGCGAACTGCTCGCGCTGGTCTGCCTGCTTGAGCTTGGAGAGCTGGAAGCAGTATCCGACGAGGGCGACCATCAGCACGACGAACGCGACGATCATCGAGTTGGCCTTGGTGGTGAGCGCCAGGAACAGGAACATCGCGGTGGCAATCGCCAGGAGGGCGACGATGTTCACCCGGCGGCGGCGAACCACTTCGCGGTGGCTGACACGGGTCACCTGGCGGCGCTGCGGCTGGGTCGACCGACGCTCGAGGCGGCGCTCGCCCGGGCGGCGCTCGTCGCGGTACGCCGGACGGTGATTCGCCCGGCTGTCGTCGTACCGGCTGTCCGAACGTGCGCTGACAACGCCGCGCGTGTCGTCGGCGTGGCGATCGGAGCGGGACTCGTACGAACGATCGTTGCGCAGGTCGTCACGACGATCGTCGTAGCGCCGCTCGGCACCGGCAGGCCGGTGCTGGCGCACGGGACGCGGGTTGATGTGGCGGTTGTCGACGCCGCGTGAGATCACGTCGGTGGAACCACGGTGCAGGGAGGCGGCGCGAGCGCCCTCGACGCGGAGCGACGTGCGCTGCTGGCCGGACTGGGCCAGCGGCCGGGCCATCGCCCGCATCGGCGCGACACGCTGCGTGGGAACCGTGCGCTGGAGGTTGGTGAGATGCCGGCGGAAGTCGGAGATCGACGAGTTGGGACGGTTGTCGACACGCGACCGGAGCAGCGGCGGGATCAGCACTGCGACCCACACGGCTCCGAGAGCTACCCACAAGATCTTGATCATCCGCTGATTGGTCCTTGTTTCGCCTACATGTCCGGAGTGGCATGAGCCGCTCGAGGTCGGTTCGAGGGCCCGTTGGCGGCGGGTCCGTCGATTCGTTGTTACGAATCTACAACATTTGTCACGGATTCGTGTGCATCGGCCGCGCCGGGCGCCTGGCGGCGGTAGCTGCCCGACCGGCCACCGTGCTTCTCCCACAGGGCGAGCTCGCCGACGACCATGCCCTTGTCCGCCGACTTGCACATGTCGTAGATCGTGAGGGCTGACATCGCGCAGGCGTGCAGCGCCTCCATCTCGACACCGGTGCGGTCGTACGTGTCCACCTCGGCCTCCACGTCGATGTAGCGGTCGCCGATGGCGAAGTTGACCTGCACCGAGCCGATCATCAGCGGATGGCACAACGGGATCATGTCGCTGGTCCGTTTTGCCGCCTGGATCCCGGCGACGCGGGCGACGGCCAGCACGTCGCCCTTCTTCACCTCGCCCGCAGCGACGGCTTGGGTGGTCGCCGGCTCCATGTGGACCCGGCACCGGGCGATCGCCCGCCGGTACGTCGGCTGCTTCGGCGTGACGTCGACCATCCGAGCCCGGCCGAGCGGGTCGAGGTGGGTGAACTCCGGCATCTCAGCCCCCGATCTGGCTCATCGTGCGCGCCGGGCGGACGAAGCTGACCTGATTGATCTGATGTCCCGCCCACTTCCCGGCGACGGCGCGGCGGATCGCCTCGGCGAGCTCGTCGTCCGAGGCACCCGAGCGCAGCAACGCCCGCAGGTCGGTCTCGGTCGTGGCGAACAGGCACGTGCGGAACTGGCCCTCGGCGGTCAGGCGGACCCGGTCGCAGTCGCCGCAGAACGGGTGCGAGACCGTCGGGATGACACCCACCGTGCCCCGCCCGTCGAGGTAGCGCCAGCGATCCGCGGGCGCTGCGCCACGGGCGGCCACACGCTGCACGGGGAACACCGCGTGGATCGCGGCGACGATCTCGTCCTGGGTGACGACGTCACCTGACCGCCATCCGAGGCTGGCGTCGAGCGGCATGAACTCGATGAACCGCACCTCGACGCCGTGCCGGCGCCCGAACGCGGCCAGGTCGACGAT
>CAZMHG010000093.1:3499-8722 GCA_964565975.1 uncultured Ilumatobacteraceae bacterium
CCGCGTTGGACGACGGCGTTGATCTTCACCGGTGAGAGACCGGCGGCGAGCGCTGCGGCGATGCCGTCGAGCACGTTGTCCAGCTCGTCGCGGCGCGTCATCGCCAGGAACCGATCGCGCTGCAGCGTGTCCAGGCTGATGTTGACCCGGGCGACGCCCGCGGCGCGCAGTTCGGTGGCCATGCCACGCAACGTCGCACCGTTCGTGGTGAGCGAGATGTCCGGAGCCCGCCCGGCCAACGGCGAGCCGGACGACTGGCCGACGCGCAGCGCGGCGAGCTTGCCGACGAGGACCGGGAGGTGGGCGCGCACGGTGGGCTCGCCGCCGGTGAGCCGGATGCCGTCGACGCCGAACCGGCCGACGAACAGCTCGGACAGGCGGGCGATCTCCTCGAAGGTCAACACCTCGCTGCGTGGCAGCCAGGTCATCCCTTCGGCCGGCATGCAGTACGTGCAGCGGAAGTTGCACCGGTCGGTGACCGACACGCGCAGGTCGCGCACGGTGCGGCCGAACCCGTCGACCAGGGCTCCAGCCGGCACGTCAGCCATCACGTCAGGCTAGCGAGAGCAGGATCGCGTCGACTTCGTGGCCCGCCGCGCATCCGTCGCCGTCGGGGAGTTGCACCAGCGCGTTGGCCGTCGCCGTGGCGGCGAGCTGGTGGCTGCCCTGCGCGGCGACCGGACGGACGTGCACCCGGCCGTCGTCGGCGAAGCTCGCCGTCGCCCGCACGTAGTGCACCTTGCCGTCGGGGTGCCGCGGAAGCGCTGCATCGGCCACGGCACGCACTCGTGGCCGGGCCAACACCTCGTGGCCCATCATCCGGCGCAACGCCGGGCGGGTGAACAGCTCGAAGGAGACCAACGACGACACCGGGTTGCCCGGCAGGCCGAACACCGGCACGGACCGGCCGGCGACCGCGGCGTCGTCGAGCATGCCGAAGGCCAGCGGCTTGGCCGGGCGGATGGCGACCTGCATCCAGCGCATGTCGGCGATGCGCGACAGGACGGCTTTGACCACGTCGTAGTCGCCCATGCTGACGCCGCCGCTCGTCACGACCGCGTCGCATGCGGACGCGGCCCGCCGCAGCGTCTGTTCGAGCAGGGCTTCGTCGTCGGGCACGATCCCGTAGTCGACGGCCCGCGCCCCGGTATCGGCGACGAGTTGCAACAGCATCGTCCGATTGCTCTCGCGGATCTGGCCGGGGCGCAGCACGCTGCCGTCGTCGACCAGCTCGTCACCCGTCGACAGCACCGCGACCGTGGCCCGCGGGTAGGCGGACAGGGTGCGCGCGTTGACGCTGGCGAGCACACCGGCGACGGGACCGCTGATCGGCGTGCCGGCGCGCAGGACCCTGGCGCCGGCGATCACGTCGTCGCCCGCGCGGCGCACGGCGGCGCCGACCGGGACGGTGGCCCGGACGCGGACGCGCGCGCCGCCGTCCAGCCGTTCGGTGTTCTCGACCATCACCGCGGCATCGGCGCCCGCCGGCATCGGCGCGCCGGTCATGATCCGAATCGCCTGCCCGCGTCCGACGGTGAGGTCGCTCGCCCGGCCCGCGGCGACCTCGTCGATCACGTCGAGATCGACCGGCGTCTCCGGTGACGCGGTCGCCACGTCACCGGCGCGCACGGCGTACCCGTCGACCGCCGTGTTGTCGAACGGCGGGACGTCCTCGGGGGAGATCACGTCCTGGGCGAGGACCAGCCCGGCGGCGTCGGCGAGGTCTACCTGCACGGCGGAACGCGGCGGGCACCGGTGGAGGACGAATGCGACGACCTCGTCCACCGGGACCATGCGGCGAGGGTAGCAACGCCTGGCGGCGTTGGTTTGACTGTTCTGATGGTTGCCACGCACCGCCCGTTCCCTGCATCGGGGCACGTCGTGCGCTGGCAGACCTGGGACGGCGACCACCACGAGCACACCACGATCAGCTGGGAGAACGAAGGATGGACGGTCGTCGGCGACGTCGGCCGCGAGCGCATCCAGTACGTCCTGCGCCTCGACCCGTGGTGGCACGTGCGCCAGTTCCTGCTGTTCCGCGATCTCGACGAGCCGGACCTGTGGCTGGGCACCGACGGCCACGGCCGGTGGGGCGAGGTCAACGGCGCGCACCGCCCGGATCTGGACGGCTGCACCGAGCTGCACCTCGTGTGCACGCCGCTGACCGGCACGTTGCCGATCCGGCGCCTGCCGCTCGATGTGGGCGATTCGGCGGCGGTCGATGTGGCCCAGATCGACCCGGAGACGCTCGAGGTCCGCCGTGTCCATCACCGCTACGTCCGGATCGCCGACCGCCGGTGGCGCCGCGAGTCCGCCGACGGCGGCGGATCGGTGGAGTTCGACGTCGACGAGTTCGGGTTGGTGGTGGACGAACCCGGGTCGTGGCGCCGGGTCAGCGAGTAGCGCGGGCGTCGATCACCTGCTGGGCGCCTGCGGCGTAGCGCGAGTCGCCGAGCATCGCGTCGACGACGGCCTCGAACCAACCGACCGGGTTGCCGGTGTCGTGCCGGGAGATGTCGCACAGCACGCCGTGGAACGGGCCGCGTCCGGCTTGGGCACGAAGGGCGTCGGTGAGCTGGATCTCGCCGAGCGCACCGGGCTGCGCGCCGGCGATCTCGTCGAACACGTCGGCCGTCAGCACGTAGCGACCGATGATGATGTAGGTGCTCGGCGCCTCGGCGGCGGGCGGCTTTTCGACCATCGAGGCGACCGGCATCACCCCGCCGTTCGCGATCGGGCCGGCCGGCGACAGCACGCCGTACCGGCTGACCTGGTCGCGCGGTACGTCGAGCATGCCGACCACGCCACCGCCGGTGGAGGCGCACACGTCGATCATCCGGCGCAGCAGCGAGCCGCCGCCCATCACCTCGTCGGGCAGGAGCACGGCGAAGGGCTGGTCACCGACCACGTCCCGGGCGCAGCCGACCGCGTGGCCCAGGCCGCGGGGCAGGTCCTGGTACACCACGCTGACGCGCACCCTGCCCAACTGCTCGACGGCGGCGGCCGCGGCGTCGTTGCCGGAGTCGCGCAGCTCGTCGGACAGCGCCTGATCGGGCTCGAAGTAGCTGGCCAGCGCCGGCTTGTCACGGCTGGTGACCAGGACGATGTGATCGATGCCGGCCTCGATGCACTCGCGCACGGCATAGTGCATCGCCGGCATCGCCCCGAGCGGGAGCAGCTCCTTGGGCACTGCTTTGGTGAACGGCAGGAATCGTGTGCCGCGGCCGGCAGCAGGGATCACGGCCACGGTCACCGGGCCCGCGACGTGGCTCGTCATGGCGCTGGAGCGTACTCGTCACGTGGGCGTCGGCGATTAGCACTCGGTACCCTAGACTGCTAACTCCGAACCGTCCCGGGAGCAGAGGCGATGCCCACCTACGTCTACAAGTTCGTCGACACCGGCGAGACGATCGATGTCGTCCAGGCGTTCACCGACCCGACGTTGACCGAGGTCTCCCACCCGGACACCGGCGTGCCGATGAAGGTCAAGAAGGTGTTCACCCCGGTCGGCGTCACGTTCAAGGGCGGCGGGTTCTACAAGACCGACAGCCGCAGCTCGTCCAAGTCGTCGGGCAGCGCGTCGGGCTCGTCGGAGTCGGCGACGTCCGGCTCGTCGTCGACGGCCGACTCGGGCTCGTCGACGGCCGGCGCTTCGTCGTCCGGGTCGTCCGGTGGGTCGTCGTCCGGGTCGTCCGGTGGGTCGTCGTCCGGTGGGTCGTCGTCCGCTTCGTCGTCTGGGTCGTCGTCCTCCGGGTCGTCCGGGTCGTCGTCGTCCGGCTCATCCTCGTCCTCGTAGTCCTCTCCGCCCGACCGGGCTCGGTCGAGCGACCCGTGCCGTCCGCGCACGCGGGCGACCGGCGGTCCGCGTCGCGGAGCCGGCGGGTCCGCCGCGATTCGGGTCGGTGCGATTCGTGTCCCCTGCGACGCGGGCGGTGCGAGCGGCGCGACCCGACGGCTGCGCGCACCCCGTCGGTATGTTGGCGGTGCTTCCCCCGGCGTGCCCCGGCCCCTTGGCCGTACCTCCCGGAGGTTGCCATGCAGATCCTCGCCCGTTGCCGACAGTGGTTGGTCGGGTCCCGTCTCGTGCTGTGGCTCGTCGTCGGCGCGCTCGGCGCGTTCGCCGGTGTGGTCGTCGCCGGCCGTGTTGCCGACCTCGGCCGCGCCCGGCAGATGTGGCAGTCGACCCGGCAGGTGTGGGTGGTCGCCCGTGCCGCCGACGCCGGCGAGCCGATCGTCACCGAGCAGCGCTCCTACCCGCTGGCGGTCGTCCCGCCGGCCGCGCTGTCCAGCCTGCCGGCCAACCCGATCGCCCGGGGCAGCGTCGACGCCGGGCAGATCGTCACCCGGTCGATGGTCAGCGCGCTGGGCGACGCCGGCCTCTTGCCGGCGGGTTGGGTGGGCGTCACGGTGCCGACGGTCCTCGGGACGTGGCAGTCGGGCGACGAGGTGCGGGTCCTGATCGCCGGCCAGGATGCCGGGCCGGGGCTGGTGGTGCGCCACGGCGAGGGCTACGCCCTCGTCGCCGTCCCGGCGTCGCTCGCCGCGCCCGTCGCCGACGCGGCGTCGCGCAGCCAGGTCAGCCTCGGCCTGACCGCCAGCCGAACACGATGACCATCAGGACGATGAAGCCGACGACCAGGCGGTACAGCACGAACGGCGCCATGCCGCGGGACCGGACCAGCTTCAACGTGCCGGCGACGGCCGCCCAGCCGGCCAGGCCGCTGCACACCACGCCGACGAGCATCGGCATCGCCAGCCCGTCGGGGATGCCGTCCTTGACGAGCTTGGCCAGCTTGAAGACCACCGCACCGGCTGTCACCGGGATCGCCATCAGGAAGCTGATCCGCGCCGCGTCGTCTCGGCGGAAGCCCAGAAAGCGCGCCGCGGTCATCGTGATCCCGGACCGTGACGTGCCCGGGTTGAGCGACAGCACCTGGGCGAAGCCGATCTTCAGCGCGTCGTCCCGCGTGTAGCTGTCGACGGTTCGCCGCCCGCGCCGCCGGTCGGCCCAGGCCAGCAGCAGGCCGAACAGGATCAACGACTCGGCGATGATCCAGGGCTTGCCGAGCTTCTCGTCGATGTACTTCTCGCCGACGGCACCGGCGATCGCCGCCGGGATGCTGGACAGCACCAGGAGCCAGGCGAAGCGGCCGTGCGGGGTGGCTCGCTTGCCGCGGTCGCGCACGGCGGCGATGCCGTCGCGCACGTACACCCGCAGGTCGG
>CAZMHG010000094.1:0-7573 GCA_964565975.1 uncultured Ilumatobacteraceae bacterium
GCGTCGCCATCGAGCGGATGAACACGCCCTGGTCGGTGGCGTGGTCCTGCATCCGGACGCGGTCGCCGAGGATCGCCCCACCGGTGAACGGCGAACTGGGATCGATCGCCAGCACGGCGACCTCGCGGTCCATCGCCCGCAGGTGGCGCAGCACGGCGGAGGTGAGCGTCGACTTCCCGGCCCCTGGGGCCCCGGTCAGGCCGACGGTGTACCCCTGACCGCTGTGCGGGAAGGCGATCCGCCCGATCTCGCGGGCCTCGTCACCGCCCAACTCGACCAGCGACAGCAGGCGGGCCAGTGCGGCGCGGTCGCCCGCCTGGGCGGACGCGAACAACTCACCGACGGGACGGCTGCGGCGGGACATCGTCAGCTGGCCACGGCACCGAAGGCGTCGGCCGAGTCGTCGTCGTCCACGTTGACCACCTCGGTGACACCGTCCACCCGGTCGCGCATGATCCGCTCGATCCCGGCCTTGAGCGTCTGCGTGCTGGCCGGGCAGGTTCCGCACGCACCGGTGAGCGTGACCGAGACGATGCCCGTCGCCTCGTCCACGTCGCGCAGCACGATGTCGCCGCCGTCCGCCTGGAGGGCCGGACGGATCACTTCGATCGTTTGTTCGACTTGTTCACGCATCACGGCGAGGGAACTTTCGGCGGGCCCGGGCCGACCATTGAACCAGGACTCAACCTAGGATGCGACCCATGTTCCGGAACTCACGACGTCTGTCACGCGCCACGATTGCCGCCGCCGGCTGCCTCACGATCTTCCTCGCTGCCTGCGGCGACGACAAGCCCGCGGCGACCACCACCACCGTCAGCGTGACGGTCCCGGCGACGGTAGCGGCCACCACACCGGCCACGACCGCAGCCACCACCGCGGCGACGACGGCCACCACGTCGGCTCCGGCGAGCGCCCCGACGGTGCCGACGGCGACGACCACCGAGCCGGTCTCGGCCAGCGGTGCATCAGTCGTCCACGTCGCCCCGGCCGGGCCGGCGACGATCGACATCACCATTGGCACCGACACCGGCCCGAACCGGATCGAGGTCGTCACCAAGGGCGCCGAGATCCAGTTGAACGTCTCCGCGCCCGCTGCCGACGACGAGGTCCACATCCACGGATACGACCTCGAGCAGAAGGTCACCAAGGGTCAGACGGCGACGATCAACTTCACCGCCGACCAGGCCGGCACGTTCGAGGTCGAGAGCCACGTCACCGAGAAGGTGCTGTTCATCCTGCAGGTCAAGTAGCGCGGCAGTGGGCATGCTCGCCCATCAGGGCGGCTGGGACGAGATCTTGCTCGTCGCAGGACCGTGCGCTGTGGTCGTCGGCCTGCTGATGCTGGCCCGCAGGCGCGTCGCCCGGACCTCGGCCGAGCGCACCGACGCCACTACCCCACCGTGACGCGTTCGATGTCGGCGCCGACCGACACCAGCCGACCGACCAGATCCTCGTAGCCGCGGTCGATGTGGTGCACGCCGGCGACGGTGGTCTCGCCGTCGGCGGCCAGACCGGCGACCACCAGTGCCGCACCGGCGCGGATGTCGGGCGCGCGCACGGGTGCCCCCATCAGCCGGGTCACACCGCGCACGACCGCGTGGTGGCCGTCGGTTCGGATGTCCGCACCGAGGCGTTGCAACTCCTCGACGTAGCGGAACCGACCGGGGTACAGGTTCTCGGTCACGATCCCGACGCCGTCGGCGACGGACAGCATCGTGACGAGCAACGGTTTGTAGTCGGTGGAGATGCCCGGATACGGCAGGGTCGCCATGTCCACGCTGCGCAACCGCTGCGGCGCCCACACCCCGACGCTGCCACCGAGGTCGGTGATCGTCAGGCCCATCTCGCCGAACCGCCGCAGCACCGTGCCCATGTGCTCGGGGCGCGCGTCGCGGATGATCAGCTCGCCGCCGGCCACGCCGACCGCGGCGATGTAGGTGGCCGCCTGCAGCCGGTCGGGGACCGTCCGGTGGGTCGCGGCGCGCAGCGTGCCCGGCTCGACGCCGTGCACCACCAGCTGCGACGTGCCGACACCCTCGATGTCGGCGCCCATCGACTGCAGCATCGTGCACAGGTCGTGCAACTCGGGCTCGCGGGCGGCGTTGTCGATCACCGTGGTGCCCTTGGCGTGGACCGCAGCAGTGAGCAGGTTCTCGGTGGCACCGACGCTGGGGAAGTCGAGCGTGACCGATGCGCCGTGCAACCGGTCGGTCCCCGTGGCGATGCGTGCCTGGACGTCGCCGTGGTGCAGCTCGAACTCGGCGCCCATCGCCTCGAGCCCCTTGATGTGCATGTCGATCGGCCGGCTGCCGAAGTCGTCGCCGCCGGGCATCGCGAGGGTGACCCGCCCGAACCTTCCGAGCAGCGGGCCGAGGACGTTGATGCTGGCCCGGATCTGCTCGACCAGTTCGTACGGTGCGACCGGGGTGATCGCGCCGCTGTTGAACATCCGCAGCTCGCCGGGTACCGGCTCGGTGGTCGTCACGCCGATCGCTTCCAGCAGGCGGGCCATCGTCCCCACGTCGCCGATGCGCGGCACGTTGGTGAGGCGATGCTCGCCGTCGGCGAGGATCGTCGCGGCCATCAGCTTGAGCACCGAGTTCTTCGCCCCGGGCACCTGTACCTCGCCGTCGAGCGGTCGCCCGCGACGGATGACGATCCGCTCCAGATCCACGGCGCACAGTATGCCGAATGCCGGGATGCCCGAGGCAGCAGACCGCTCGTTAGGCTCGGCCGGCGATGATCGCCGCGTTGTGGCGGGCGCTGGCCGGGCTCACCGTTCGTCGGCCGCGGCGACTCCGCTGGTTCCTGCCACCACAGCGGCTCGACGAATCCCAGGTGCGCCTGCTGGTGTTGCTCGCCTCGGCGTCGCTGAGCGCGACGTTCTCCAACACGCTGTTCACCCAGACCGCGAGCTTCGCGGCCAAGAGCTTCGGAGTCGACCAGGCCGGGCAGGGCTGGGGTGGCGCGGTCGTCCGCCTCGGGGTGGTGTTCTGCCTGCCGGTGGCGGCGATGGCCGACCGGCACGGCCGGCGCCGCATGGTCCTGGCGATGGCCTGGCTCGGCCCCGTGGTCAACGCGCTCGGCGCACTGTCCACCTCGTTCTCGATGCTCGTCGTCACGCAGGCCGTCGGCCGGCCGATCGGGCTGGCACTGGCGTTCCTGATCGGCGTGGTCGCCGCCGAGGAGATGCCGGCGACGTGCCGGGCGTACGCGGTCAGCGTGATCGCCCTGGCCGGTGGCCTGGGCGCGGGGGTTGCGGTGGGCGCGCTGCGCCTCGCCGACATCGGTGCCGACGGCTGGCGGTGGGTCTACCTGATCGGGCTCGTCTGGCTCGTGGTCGCCGCAGCCCTGCAGCGTGCGCTTCCGGAGACCCGCCGCTTCGTCGTCAGCCACGATCTGCACGCGCCGCTGCCCCGGCGGCGGTTCGCGCTGATTGCCGTGGTGTCCTTCGTGCTCAACGTGTTCGTCGCGCCGGCCTCGTTCTTCCAGAACCGCTACCTGGACGAGGCGCGCGGCTACTCGGGCGGCGGCATCGCCCTGTTCACCCTCTCGACCGCCACTCCGGCGGCGCTCGGTCTGGTGGCCGGCGGTCTGCTCGCCGACCGCGTCGGCCGGCGCAGCCTGCTGCTGTGGTGCCTGCCGGTGTCGGCGGCGCTGCTCGTCGGCTCGTACGCCACGAGCGGTCAGGCGATGTGGGTCGTCACGCTGTTGTTCGGGATCGTCGGCGGGCTGGCCTACCCGGCGTTCACCGTCTACCGCACCGAGCTGTTCCCCACCGGCAACCGGGCATTGGCCAACGGTTGGCTGAGCGCCGCCTCGCTCGCCGGCGGCAGCCTCGGGATCGTGTTCGTCGGTTGGCGGCTGAAACACGGGGCGTCCTACGCCGAGGCGATGGCGATGGTCGCCGGCTGTCAGGTCGTCGCGGCAGTCATCGCCTACGCCGGATACCCCGAGACCGCCCACCGGACGTTGGAAGAGCTCAACCCGGCCGACCCGGTCATCGAGCGCGTCGACGACGCGGCTGGCGCGCGCTGATCCAGGCCGCGACGACCTCGGCCACCTCGGCGTCGGCGCCCTTCAGATCGTGGCCCTTGCCCTGGATCCAGTGGTGGGTGACCTCGCCCGGGATGGTCGCGGTCCACCTGGTCAGCTCCTCCGGCGTGCCGAACGCGTCACGCGTCCCGGAGACGAACAGGCACGGAACGTTGATGTCCACCAGGTGCTCGACGCGCAACTTGGCCGGCTGCCCGGGTGGGTGCAGCGGGTAGCTGATCAGGATCAGCCCGGCCGCCGGCAACGGGTCGGCCTGGTCACCCACGGCCATCGAGCACATCCGCCCGCCCATCGACCGTCCCCCGAGGAACAGCGGCCCGTCACCGGCCAACGCCGCCGCCTGCTCGCGCACGGTCGCCAGCAGAACGGGCGGGCGGTCGGGGGCCCGGCGACCGGCCAGGCGGTACGGGAAGTCGGCGCGCCGGCAGACCAGACCCGGTACCGCGATGCTCGCCGCGGCCTCGATGGCGCGCAGGCTGGGATGGCTGCTGGCCGAGCCGGCGCCGGGGAACAGCAGGAGGGCGGTCATGCCAACAGAATGCTCCGCGCCTCGTTCAGCTCCTCGATCCCGTCCACCGCGTCGGCGTGGCTCCCGCCGAGATCGGGGTGCACGGCGCGCAGCCGCTGGCGGTAGTGGCGCAGCACGGCCTTGCGGTCGGGATCGCCACCGATCTCGAACCCGAGGATGTCGAGCGCCCACGCCCGGGGATTGGCCCGGGTGATGAGCGGGGCGCGCCCACCGACGATCTCGGCGACGAACGACGGACCGATCGGGCCGTGCCAGCGCAGGGCACGCAGCAGCGGCTCGTGCAGCGCGGCGCGCAGATCGGGCTCGAAGCGTTCCACCGCGTACAGCGCACCGAGGACGTGAGCCATCGGCCGGCCGCCGTGTCCGAACTGGAACGACAGGGTCTCGTGCTCGCCGACCAGACGGTGCGTCGTGCAGGCCAACCCGTGGCGGTCGACCTGGTAGCGGTGGGCGAGCCGTGGCTGCACGACGCGCTCGCCGGCGACGATCTGGTCGAGCAACCGGCGGACCCCGTTGCGGTCGTCGACCTCGTCACCGGCCAGGCGCAGGTGCCCGGCGACGACCGCGGCAAGCAGCACGCCGCCGAACCCGGGCGGCGGCTCGGTCGGCAGGACGATGTTTCCGAGCGCCACACGCCGAGTCGGCTGTGCGGCGCGGGTGTGCCACACCTCCAGCTCGGCGAGCAGCATCGTCCGGCGCCGTCAGACCTGATCGCGCAAGAGGTCCCGCAGCTCGGCGGCGCGCTCCTGGGCAGCCTCCAGGTCGGGCACCTCGTCGTCACCGAGCGCATCGGCGAGTTGCTCGGCCAGCTCGCAGCAGCGGCGCCACATCGTGCGTTCGACACCGTACGGAGCGATGTCGGGGTCGGCGATCTCCAACGCGTCGAGCAGATGGCGAACGCCGTCCGGATCGTCGGCCCGACGTGCCAGGCGGTCACCGGCGAGGAAGAACGACGTCAGCGCCTCGGCCGGTGGCTCCTCCTCGTCGCCGGTCTGGGAACGGTCGTCGAGTTCGCCGACGACGTCGCCGCGCTCGACCGCGTCGAGGATCTCGTCGACCGTCTGCTCGTCGCGCGCCGAGACCACCAACGTGTTGCCGTCCCAGCGGTACGGCATCAGCCCGTCGCCGATCGCTTGGGTGATCGCCTTGCGGTCGCCCTCGGGCCACTCCTCGAGGTCGTACTCGACCACGTCGGACGACAGGTCGGCGACGACGGTGCCCATGCCGACGCCGAGCTTGCGCTCGAGCTCGTCGACGATCGCGTCGGCGCGTTCCTCGACCGATTCGGGAACCAACAGCTCGCCGCCGGCGCCCCACGCGTGCGCGACGCGGGCATCGGCGAATGCTGCGGCAAGCTCGGCCTGGTCGTCGGCGGTCCAGTTGGCCAGGTCGTAGTGGACGATCGTCGCGTCGGGATCGTTGGGATCGAAGTCCTCCATCTCGTCCTCGTTCGGGTCCTTGCCCGCCTCGCCACTGGTGCGGAAGTACGCCATGGTTCTCCTTCGCCGTCGACGTGCCCGACGCTATCTGGCCCGGCCGGAGTCGGCTCCTGGCCACGAGGCCGTCGCGGATACGGTGGAAGCGTGCCCTCCAGTTCGTCAGCCCAGCGTCCCGACCGCAACTTGGCAATGGAACTGGTCCGGGTCACCGAGTCCGCCGCGCTGGCCGCGTCACGTTGGGTCGGGCGTGGCGACAAGAACGGTGCGGACGGAGCCGCCGTCGAGGCGATGCGCTCCGTGCTCGGCACCGTGAGCATGAGCGGCACGGTGGTCATCGGCGAGGGCGAGAAGGACGAAGCGCCGATGCTGTTCAACGGCGAGGCGGTCGGCGACGGTGGCGAGCCGGCCACCGACGTCGCCGTCGACCCGATCGACGGCACCACGCTCACCGCGCTCGGCCGAGGCAACGCGCTGGCGGTCATCGCCGTGTCCGAACGGGGAACCATGTTCGACCCCGGTCCGTGCGTCTACATGGAGAAGATCGCGGTCGGGCCCGAGGCCGCCGGCGTGGTCGACATCACGCTCAGCCCGACCGTCAACCTCAAGCTGATCGCCGCAGCCAAGCGCGAGCGGGTGCGCGACCTGACGGTGGTGATCCTCGACCGGCCGCGTCACCAGCAGCTGATCGACGAGGTCCGCGCGGCCGGGGCGCGGATCAAGCTGATCAGCGACGGCGACATCTTCGGGGCGATCGCCACGTCGTGGCCCGAAGCGGGCGTCGATGTGCTGATGGGCATCGGCGGGACTCCCGAGGGGGTCACCGCGGCGGCCGCGCTGAAGTGCATGGGGGGCGAGATCCAGGGGCGCCTGTGGCCGCGTGATGCAGGCGAGCGCCAGGCGACGATCGACGCCGGGTACGACCTCGGCAAGGTGCTGACGACGAACGATCTGGTCAGCGGCGACAACTGCTTCTTCGCCGCGACGGGCATCACCGACGGCGAGTTGCTCGACGGCGTCCGGTACCAGGGCGATCGGGCGATCACGCAGAGCCTGGTGATGCGCTCGCGGTCGGGCACCGTGCGCATGATCGACGCCCACCACCGCATCGACAAGCTCAGCCAGTTCGCCGCGGTCCCCTACTGACCCCGTACTTCAGCCACGTGACCCGCCACGGGTCGCGGACGTCGCGTCCTACGCACCGTTCTGGGCCGCGTTGCGGCCGCGCACGCGTCCGAGCTGCGACAGGCCGACCACCCGGCGCACCAAGGCCCGCGGCACGAAGTCGGCGGACGCCACCATGCTCTTGTTGACCAACCCGGGCACCGACAGCGCCTTGCCCGCAGCGACGTCGGCGAGGCCGACCCGGGCGACGTCGTGCGCAGACTGCCGGGCGAAACCGGGCGCCTTGTCGGCGAGCCTCGACGTACCGCCGCTGACCTCGGAGAACTCGGTCTCCGTCAGACCCGGGCACAGCGCGGTGACGTGCACGCCCGACCCGCGGGCCTCCTCGTGGAGCGCCTCGGTCAAACTCGTCACGTATGCCTTGGTC
>CAZMHG010000094.1:7583-8626 GCA_964565975.1 uncultured Ilumatobacteraceae bacterium
CCTTGGTCGCCGCGTAGACGGCCAGCTTCGGGCCGGCTTGGAAGCTGACCACGCTGCTGACGTTCAGCAGGTAGCCGCGGCCCCGCTCGCGCATCGCCCCGAGCGCCGACCGGCTGAGGCGTGTGACCGCCGTGACGTTCAGGGTGATCTCCCGAGTCATCCGCGCCGGGTCCTGTTCGTGGAACCATCCCGACGTACCGAAGCCGGCATTGTTCACGACGAGGTCGACCGGCTCCTTCACCGAGCCGACCCGACGCTCGATCCGACCGAGCTGGCGGCCATCGGTCAGGTCAGCAGTGATCACCTCGAGGTTGGGGACCCGCTGGGCCAACGCCTCCAACCGGTCGGTTCGCCGGGCCACGACAACCGTCGGCACCCCGGCCCGGCCGAGCAACTCCGCCATCGCCGCCCCGATCCCGCTCGAGGCCCCCGTCACCAATGCCGAGCTGAACGGATAGTCGATCATCCGCCCAGCGTATGCGCCACACCGGCGCGCGCCCCAGTGTCGGAAGCACGAGACCGGGGCGGGCGAACCTCGGGCGACGGGCGCCGGGCGACGGGCGCCGGGCGGGACGGAGCCCGGCTGCCCGCGCCACCGGCCATAGCGAATCGTCTGTGACGAAACCCGGCGCCCCGCCAGCACGCCACCGGCCATAGCGAATCGTCCGTGACGAAACCCGACGCCCCGCCAGCACGCCCTCGGCCCATAGCGAATCGTCCGTGACGAAACCCGACGCCCCGCCAGCACGCCGCCGGCCATAGCGAATCGTCCGTGACGCATTGTTCAGGCCCGTACGCGAGCGACGCCCTGCCGCTCGGCCCTCACCACCGCCGGATCGACCCGTCACAGACGATTCGAGATCCGTCGGTGGCCGAACGCCGCCGAGCGCAGTTTCGTCACAGACGATTCGAGATGCGTCCGTCGCCTGACGCCGCCGAGCGCGGTTTCGTCACAGACGGTTCGGGGGCGGTTGTGCCCCTGACGCCGGGCGCATTTACTAAACATCCGATGCTAAATGGGAGGCGCGGGACGCCGCGGAACC
>CAZMHG010000095.1:0-8622 GCA_964565975.1 uncultured Ilumatobacteraceae bacterium
GTGTTCCAGATCTGGATGAAGGACGGCTCGTATCACGAGATCGACCTCAAGGAATGCCACCAGTGGACACGCACCGGGTGCAAGCACTGCCCGGACTTCGCCGCCGAGCACGCCGACATCTCCACCGGCGGGATCGGTAAGGACAACGCCTGGACCCTCACGATCGTGCGCACCGAGTTGGGCGAGGAAGTGATCAACCGGATGATCAGCGACGGCACGATCATCGCTCGCCCGGCGCAGGAGGACGAGGTGGCGATGAAGCTGCTGCGCACCCTGTCGATCGTCAGCCGGCGCCGATGGCCGGAGTGGGCCGACAAGAACGTCTCCGTCGGCGTTCCCCCGCCCAAGAAGAAGGCACCGGTGCCGGCTACCGAGCCGGCACCGGGTGCGGACGCGCAGCCCACTGCGTCCGCGTGACCCGCCACTGACGCAGGCCCACGCCTTCCCCGCGTACCTCGTTGATGCCGAGGTCGGTGAAACCCAAACCCGCCGGCACGGCGCGGCTGCGCACGTTGAGCGGCAGGTGGTAGACGTCGACGAACTCGACGCCGGGCTGGCGGAAGGCCGCGGTCGTCTGCGCCACGACCGCCTCGGTGACGTAGCCGTGGCCCTCGGCTGCAGCGTCCACCCAGTACCCAAGCTCGAGGGCGCCCGGTGTCGACCGGCGATGCAGACCCGTGCTCCCGATCGCCGCACCGTCACGGAACATGCCAAACACGCTGTCGCCACCTTCGGCCCACTGGGTGCGCCACGTGCGTACCAGGTCTCGCCGCGACTGCGCGCTGAGCGGCTCGTGTGCGACCCACGGCATCCACGGCCGCAGCCGCTCCAGGTTGCGCGTCAGGATCTCGGCCAATGCAGGCACGTCGTCCTCGGTCCAGTGGCGGAGCACCAGCCGCGCGGTCTCGATGCGATCGGGTAGCCGCGTGGTCATCTCCTCAGCGTGACAGCCGAGCGCGTGCCTCACGCCACGATCTCGCGTGCCGCACGCCACGATTTAGGGTGCCGCGTCCTCGCTCGCCGGCGAGGCGGACCCTGGTTGGTCGAGACGGAGGACGCCCGCTTCGGTGGGGGTGAAGCCGCACGCGTCCACGTAGAACGAGCGGTGCTGCGGGTCGAAGTCGACGTGCAGCCACTCGCAGCCCGAGGTGCGCGCCCCGGCGATCGAGGCGGCGACGATCGCCGACCCGAGCCCGCCGCGGCGCGCGCCGGCGGCGACCATCACGTCCTGCAGCCAGGCGTGGGCCAGACCGTCCCACAGCACGTTGCAGAACCCGATCAGCGTTCCGGCCGTGTCCCGCGCGGTGACCCACCCCAGGCTGTGGCGGGCGCAGAGCATCGCCCAGTCCCACTCGGCGTCGGGGAAGATGCGGGTGCCGAACGCTTCGGCGTGCAGCGTGTTGGCCTCGGTACTGGTGAACGCACCGCGCCAGCGCAGATCGACTTCGCTCACCTACGCAGCGTACGGGCGGACACCCGGCGCAGGCGTGCCATGCTCGACCGATGAGCCCCGGTCTGACGCAACGACTCCGGCGGGTGGTCCGCGACCCGCGGCGGTCGCTCGCCCGCCGACTCGACCACCATGCGCGCCGGTCAGGGCGTCAGGACTGGTGTCGAGTCGAGATGGATCGACGCTGCACTTCCCGACTTCGACCTCTGCCGCTCGCCCGTGCAGACGAGCTACGACGTCGTGCTGTGCAATCAGGTCCTCGAGCACGTGCTCGACCCGTTCGCCGCCGCACGCAAGCTGCGTGCCCTCACCGCGCCGGGCGGCATCGCGGTCGTCGCCACGCCGTTCCTGCTCCGGCCGCACGACGCCCCCGTCGATCTGTGGCGCTTCACCGAACTCGGGCTCCGGACGCTGCTCACCGAGGCCGGCTTCACCGACGTCGAGGTGCACTCGTGGGGCAATGCCGCGTGCGTGCGCTCCAACCTGTACCGCTGGACCCCGATGGCGCCGTGGCGGTCGCTCCGCAACGACCCGCACCTGCCGGTGGTCGTGTGGGCGTTCGCCTCCTGACCGGCCGGCCGGTCCATCCGCTCGCCTTGGCAGACTCGTGACGTGAGATCCCCGTTGCCGATCGACAGGATCCGGGCGCGGTGGAACGTCGCCTTGCGCCCCAAGCCGGCGCTCCTCGCGCTGCGCAGCGCGTTGCCGCTGCGGCGCGGCGTCACGGTGGTGATCGTCAACTGGAACGCCCTGGCGTTCCTTCGCGAGGTGATCCCGGCCGTGCGGCGGATGAGCCCGCCGTCCACCCGCGTGCTGGTCGTGGACAACGGCAGCACCGACGGCTCGCTCGAATGGCTGTCCGCCGCCGGGGTCCGCACCGTCGCGCTCGGCGGGAACTTCGGCCACGGCACGGCAGCGGACATCGGTGTGTACGCCGCGCGGTCGAGGTCGTTCGTGCTCCTCGACGTGGACGCGTTCCCGATCTCGCCGCGTTGGCTGGACGCGCTGACCGGCCCGCTCGACCGAGGTGCCGCCGTGGCCGGCGCGCACGGTGGCGACGTCCTCGATCGCCGCACGCCGACGTACACCGCGGATGCTCCGCGCCGGGACTTCGTGCATCCCTGCTGCGTGGCGATGCGCTGGAGGCGATTCGTCCTGCGACGCCACAGCTTCCGGAAGTTCGCCGAGGCGGGCGCACTCATCGACGTCGGCGTGGACCTGTCGCGGCGCGAAGCGGGCCGGTTGGCGTTCCTCGAGCCGACATCGCACATCGGGCCAGGGGTGTTGGGGACGGTGTTCGGCGAGGTCGTCTACCACAACTTCTACGGCACCCGTCACGGCGGGGCAGCAGACGAACTGATCGAAGGAGTTGGCCTGAGCGATGCCCTGCGAACGTGGCGCGCGGCACTCGATCGGTACCTGCCCGCCGGCCCGGTCAGCGACGCTCCAGATCTGGGAGCGCCGCAAGACGCAGGCTGAGCGCGTCGAGGTCGGCCTGCGTCGCCGGAAGGTGCACGACGCCGATGCCGAAGCCCGACGGTGTGGAGCTGTGCACGAACGCCTGGGTCGGCAGTTCCAGGTCGCCGATCTGGCGCCACCACGCCGGAACGCCTCCGACGTACCGCAGGTGCTCGTCGCCCGGCACGACGTCGCAGATGTCGTGGAACACCAGCACCCCGCCGGGCCGGGCGTAGGACAGGAACCGCAGCGTGTCGTGCCGGACGCCGCGGTACTCGTGGTCACCGTCGATGAACACGACGTCGAACTTCGACGTCTCGGGGGTTCCCACCAGGCCCACGACGTCGGGACCATGCGAGTCGGCGACGATGCAACGGGCGCTGATCCCGCGGCGAACGGCGCGCCTGAGGCGGTCGTGGTCGTAGCCGGCGGCGATGTCGATCGTGGTCAGCGCCCCTGGTGCCTGCAGCGCCCTGGCGATCAGCAGCGCGGTGCCGCCCGACGACGTGCCGACCTCGAGCAGGGTCCGAAAGCCGTGTCGGCGGACCAGCCCGGCGAGCCCGGAGATCTCGCTCGCCCGTTGGATCGGCCGGAACTCGGTGAGCCGGAGGAAGTACAGGGCGCGGGCATCGGACACCGGGAGTCGCAAGGCGAGCCGGGTTCGCGTGGGGCTGCGTCCCCACCACCGCAACAGGCTGGGCTTCAGGCCCACGCGGCACGCAGGAAGTCGGCGGTGAGGTTCTCGGCCTCGACCGCCTCGGGCACCGTGCCTGGCATCGAATAGAAGCCGTGGATCTGCCCGGCGAATCGCTTCGCGGTGACCTCGACGCCGTTGGCATCCAGGCGTGCGGCGTAGGCCTCGCCCTCGTCGCGCAACGGGTCGTACCCGGCGGTGACGACCAGCGCCCGCGGCGTGGCCGCCAGCGCGTCGTCGCCGGCGAAGTGCGGCGACAGCAACGGGTCGGTCGGCTCCAATCCGGTACCGCCCAGGTAGTGCTCGCCGAACCACTCCATCGCCGCCTTGGTGAGCAGGTAGCCGTCGGCGTTCTCCTCGATCGACGGGAAGCTGCCCGTGAAGTCGGTGCCCGGGTAGATCAGCACCTGGCCGGCTAGCTCGGGCCCGAAGCGCAGCGCGCACAACGCCGACAGGTTGCCCCCTGCCGAGTCGCCGCCCACGGCAACCTTGCCGTTCCCGCCCAGCTCGGCGGCGTGGTCGAGCGCGTACCGCACTGCGGCATAGCAATCCTCGGTCGCCGCCGGCGCCTTGTGCTCGGGGGCCAGGCGGTAGTCGAGCGAGACGACCACACACCCGGCCTTTGCCGCAAGATTGCATGTCGTGACCATCGATTCGGTCGCGCTGCCCAGGACCCATCCGCCGCCGTGGATCCACACCAGCACGGGGAACGGGCCGTCGCCGTTGGGCGTGATCACCTTGGACGGCACGCCGCCCACGGTGCGGTCCTGGACCGAGGCGACCGGCGCAGCCTCACCGGCCAGCAGCGTGAGCCCGGCCAAGGTGGCGCGGGCCTGCGGCACGGTCATCTGCTCCATCGGTGGGGCATCGAACTGGGCGAGCAGGTCGAGTACGGCTTGGGCTGACGCGTCGAGGGACATCGCCGGAGACTAGGCGAGCACGCTGCGCAGGGCGTCGAGCCGGGTTGGCACGATGCGAAACCACACCCAGAGGCCGCGCTTCTCACGGGAGATCAGGCCGGCGTCGAACGGGAGGCGGCACAACGGCAACCCCCGCCAGGCGTAGCCTGGCCGGTGATGTTCGAGCGGATCACCATCGATCCAGCCAAGATGCGTGGCGTCCCGTGCATCCGTGGCCTGCGGATCCCCGTCGCCGCGATCCTCGGGCAGCTGGCGGCCGGTCAGACGCTGAACAGGTGCTGGCGGACTTCCCCGACCTCGAGCCCGAAGACATCGGCGCATCGCTGGAGTACGCAGCGGCCGCCGTTCAAGAGCGCGAGCTGCCGATGACCCGCATCGCGTGAAGTTCATCGTTGACGCCAACCTGTCGCCCGGGTCGCGCAACTGCTCAACGACGCCGACCACGATGCCGTCGCCGTACGCCGACCGCGCCACGCGGGGCGCTACCTGGTCAGCCGACGCCGAGGCACTCGTGGAAGAACTGCGTCATCGACTCCCACGAACGCCGGTCGGCGCGCGCGTCGTAACGGAAACCGTCGCGGTTGGCGTTGGCGTTGGTGAAGCTGTGTGCCGCGCCGGCGTACACGTGCATCTGCCAGTCGACGCCGGCGGCGGTCATCTCGGCCTCCCAGGCGACGCGGTCGTCGGCCGTGATGATCGGGTCGTCGGCGCCGATGAGCACCAGCGCCTTGGCGGTGAAGTTCGCGTCGGCCTTGTTGGGGCTGCGTAGCCCGGAGTGGAAGCCGACCACCCCGGCCAACGGCGCACCACCACGAGCCAGGTCGATGGCCAGCGATCCGCCGAAGCAGTACCCGATCGCGGCGACCCGCGACCGATCGAGCCGCGGTTGGGCGAGCAACTGGTCCAGCCCGGCCATCCCGATGGCCCGGCGGGTGGACGGGTCGGCGATCGCCGGGCGCATGCGCGACTCGACCTCGGCGTCGGTCAGTGCTCGGCCACCACCCCAGTAGTCGAGGGCGAAGGCGACGACCCCCAGCTCGTCGGCCAGGCGCCGGGCACGCCACTTCGGGTGCTCGGTCATGCCCGGACCCTCGTGACACACCAGCACACCGGGGCGCAGGTCGTCACCGTCGGGCAGGGCGAGGTGCCCGACGTACTCGGTCCCGTCGAAGGTGTAGGCGACGTCCTCGGCGTGCATCAGCGCTCCGGTGGGCGACGGCCGGCCGAGCCGGGGAGCGTCGCCGAGGTGGCTCCCCGACTCATAGCTCGGCGAGCGCGTTGAGCAAGTTGGTCGGGGTGTCCTTGGGGCTGATCTTCGGCCAGGCCCGCACGACGATCCCGTGTTCGTCGACGAGGAACGCCGAGCGCTGCACGCCCATGTACGTCTTGCCGTAGTTCTTCTTCTCCACCCAGACGCCGTACGCCTCGGCGATCGCGTGGTCCACGTCGGACAGCAGCGTGAAGCCAAGCCCGTACTTGTCGTCGAATCGCTTCAGTGCCGCCGGCTTGTCCGGGCTGATCCCGATGATCACGGTGCCACCGACCTGGCCGCGGATGTCCCGCAGCCCGCACGCCTGGGTCGTGCAGCCGGGAGTGTCCGCGCGCGGGTAGAAGTAGATCAGCTTGCGGCCGTCGACCTTCGAGAGCTGGACCTCGGTGTCGGTCTGGTCGGGCAAGGCGAACTCGGGCGCTGGGGTGCCCTCGGCGGGAGTCGACATCGCGCCAGCGTAGGTCAACGGTGTCGCAACCGGTGGCGGCGTGGTGCGCCGACGCGTCGCCCGCTCGTTGGCATGATCGCGCGATCGACGTCGCCAGGCGAGCAGATCATGCCACCGCGACAGCATCAGGCTGGCGAGTTCGCCATCGGCTGCGGCGCCAGTTGACGCATGCTGACCGCGGGTGCACGCCGCCGGCGTCGACCGGAAGGATGTCTCGATGGATCTCACTCGGTACACAGCGTTGAGCTTCGACTGCTACGGCACGTTGATCGATTGGGAGACGGGCATCTTGGGCGTGCTCCGGCCGTGGGCAACCGAACATGGGCTCGGGACCGACGACGAGCACCTGCTGCTGGCGTTCGCCGACCACGAGTCCGCCGTCCAGCGCGAGCAGCCAGGGGCGCTGTATCCGACGGTCCTGGCCGAGGCGTTTCGCCGGACCGGGCACTCCCTCGGTACGGAGGTCGACGACACGTGGGCGGCGCGCCTGGGTGACTCGGTGCCGGACTGGCCAGCGTTCCCGGACTCGCCCGCAGCGCTCGCCACGTTGGCCACGCACTACCGGTTGATCATCGTGTCCAACGTGCACCGCGCCGGGTTCGCCGCCAGCAACCTGCACCTGCGCGGCGACTTCGCGGCGATCATCACCGCCCAGGACGTGGGCGCGTACAAGCCGGCCGACAACCACTTCATCGAGCTCGATCGAACCCTCGGCCAGATCGGCGTCGAGCGGGGCGGGTTGTTGCACGTCGCGCAGAGCCTGTTCCACGATCACGTACCGGCGCGCCGGCACGGGCTGCCGTCGGTCTGGATCAACCGCCGCCACGACCGACCCGGCTGGGGCGCGACCCCAGAACCGAGCGGCGAGTACTCCTTCGACGCCGAGTTCGCCTCGATGGGCGAGTTCGCCGCGGCCGTGGAGCACGCGTTCGGCGTGGCCGGCCCGTCGTGACCGCCACACCGACGCTCGGGTGGGACTGACCGCCCGCGCCCGACGTCAGCGCAGGGACTCGATCGTCTGGCGCAGCGCGGTGTCCCAGGGCGTCGGCTGCAGACCGAACGTCGACGATGCCAGCGTGCTGTCCACGATGAACGGCCGCTCGAACTGGTGGCGGGTCTCGTCCAACTCGCGCACGATCGGGGCCACGCGGGCCAGCGCGCGCACCAGGGCGGGCAGCCGACGCACCTGCGGAGCGGGTTGCCCAGCCAGCCGCGCCGTGTCGGCGGCGACCTGAGCGATCGTGCGCGGCGCGGCGCTTGGCACATGCCATGCCCGGCCCCACCCACGCTCGTCGGTCGCCAGCCGTGCCGCCAGCGCGCCGATGTCGTCGACGTACGTCCAGGTGTGCGGCACGTTCGCCAGCCCGAGCGGCAATCGCACGCCGTGGCCCGCCGCCGCCTTGGCGATGACGTAGGTGTTCAGGTAGCTGGCGCCGCGGCTCGCGCCCGGGCCGAAGTAGTCGGACGCACGAACCTCGCTCGCACGCACACGACCGGCCTGGTGCGCGGCGAGGGCGTCGGTCCACATCGTCGCCCGGATCCGGCCCTTGTGCCCGTTCGGGCGGATGGGCGCATCCTCGGCGACCGGGCCGTCCAACTGGCCGTACAGGTACAGGTTGGACACGGTGACCAGCCCGGCGCCGGTGGCCGCTGCGCCCTGCAACAGGGCCGCGGCGAGGGGCGGCCACTCACGGTCCCACGTCGTGTACTTGGACGGGTTCAACGCGTTGACGATCGCCGCCGCGCCGCCGGCCAGGCGCGACACGGCTGCCGGATCGGTGGCCTCCACCGCCTCGGCGCGGACCCCGTCCACCATTGGGTCGCGCCCGCTCCGGCTGGCGACCACGACCTCGTGGCCGGCGGCCACCAGGTGCTGCGCGGTCGACCGGCCGATGCCGCCTGCACCCAGCACAACGATCTTCGACATCATCTTCTCCATTTCGCGAGCACTGCTCTCGTTACATTGAAACAGGAGCTGGCCGACAATACAAGAGCAATGCTCTTGTTTCTGGACGGCAAGAGCGCTGCTCTTGTTTCTGGCAAGCTGGACCGATGCCCACAGCACCAGGGATCCGCGCGTCGCGGCGCGCCGCGACCGAGGCCGAGATCCTGCGGATCGGCAAGCAGCACCTCGCCACCGTCGGTGCCGCGGCGCTGTCGCTGCGCGCCGTCGCCCGCGATCTGGGGGTCGCTTCGTCCGCCGTGTACCGGTACGTCGCATCGCGCGACGAGCTGCTGACCTTGCTGATCGTCGACGCCTACGACTCGCTGGCCGACTTCACCGAGGCCCGACTCGCCCGCCGGCCGCGGCTAGTAGCGGCCAAGCAGTTCGCCGTCATTGCCCACGCGCTGCGCGACTGGTCGGCCGAGCACCCGCACGAG
>CAZMHG010000096.1:0-8582 GCA_964565975.1 uncultured Ilumatobacteraceae bacterium
GATGAGCTACGAGCGGATGAAGGAGAAGGTCAACGAGGCGCTCAAGGGCCACTTCCGCCCCGAGTTCCTCAACCGTGTCGACGAGATCATCGTCTTCCACGAGTTGGCCCGGGCCGAAGTCGTGCAGATGGTCGACCTGATGATCAAGCGGCTGACCGCACAGCTGGAATCGCAGGGCCTCGGCATCGAGCTCACCCAGAGCGCCAAGGAACTGCTCGCCGAGCGGGGCTACGACCCCACGCTCGGCGCCAGGCCGCTGCGCCGGGCGATCCAGCGGATGATCGAGGACGAGTTGTCCGAGAAGATCCTGTACAAGGAGTTCCGCGCCGGCGAGATCATCGTCGTCGACACCGAGGACGACCCGGACAAGCCAGGCACGTCGCGCCTCAAGTTCTCGTCGGTGCCCGGCTTCCTGCCGCCCGCCGGCGTCGAGCTGGCCGCAACGGCCGCAGCCGACGACTCTGCTGCGGCGACCCCGGAACCAACCGTCGAGTAGGCCTGCCGGCCCGGCCGGGGGTCACCTCAGATCAGTTCGGTCAGTCGACGAACTGGTTGGTCCACAACGGCGCGGCCGACGTCGCCCGAACTGCCCGGCTTGCGGCGTACCAGCCGACCGACGGGCTGTAGGCCAGGCGGTTCCAGTCGATGAACGACGGGCAGCACGTCGGGTCGGTTGCCGTGTACCGACCCTCGGCGATCAGCACCCGGCCCGGGCTGAGGCGGGCGCGCCCCTTGGCCAGGCTGTCCACGTGCCCGGTGACCTTCACATGGCCCGAGCGGATGTCGACGATGTCGAGGTCGAGGTAGCCGCCGGTACCGGCGTGACGGATGCCGGCGAGGATCTCCTGCTTGCCGTCCGAGTCCGGGTCACCGACCACGGCGCGGGCGTCCGACCACTCGCCGGCGAACTGCTCGTTGGCCCGTAGCTTCGGCTTCCACCAGTCGATGCCGGTCTGTTCGAAGACGACCATCGCACGGCGGCCGCTGCTCGACCGCTGCACGCTCCAGATCACCGTGCCGATCGCCGAGGCGGCGGTACCACAACGAAGCACGGTCATCCCGCTCAGGCGTGCCGCCGCGCAGTGGGTCGGGGCGCTGAAGGCGAAGATGCTCGGAGCGACGACCGGACGCAGGAACGCGTTCGTCGCCGGATAGCGGGTGCCGACCGGGGCGGCGCCGGCGGGTGCGACGAGTATCGCCACAGAGGCGGCAGCGATCACACCGGCGGCGACGAGACGGATGCGTGACGAGCGCAAGCGAGGCATTGGATCTCCTTCGTTGGACCTGCGCCACCAGAGCCTGGCCGGCGTGGCGAAATACATCGTGCACGGACGATCTGGTACAACGGCCTGATGAGCGCAGCGCAACGATCGCCTGGCCAACGCTTCACACTGGCGGACTTCGAGCCGGAGTGGGACAGCCTGGAAGATGCCCGGGCCCATCGTCGACGCCGGCTCGCCGTCGCCTATCGCGTCTTCGGCGCGCTGCGCTGGGGCTCCGTCGGCGACGGCCACATCTCGGCCCGCGACCCGCTGCTCACCGACCACTACTGGCTGGCGCGCTACGGCGTGCCGTTCAACAGGGTGACCGAGGATGACCTGGTGCTGGTCCGACCCGACGGGCGGACCATCGACGGTGAGGCGCGCGCGATCAACCCGGCTGCGCACTGCATCCACTGGCCGGTGCACGAAGCCCGCCCAGACGTCGTGTCGGCCGCGCACACGCACACGCCGTACGGCACCGCGTTCGCCGCGACGTGCCGGACCGTCGAGCCGATCTCGCAAGAGTCGTGCGCGTTCGTCGACGATCACGCGGTGTTCGACGACGAGGCGCTGGACATCACCACGCTCGAAGAAGGCGCCCGCATCGCTGCCGCCCTCGGACCCGCCCGTGCCGTGAGCCTGCGCAACCACGGACACCTCACCGTCGGCGGCTCGATCGACGAAGCCGTCGGCTGGTTCGTGATGTTCGAGCGCGTCGCCGAGGTGCACATCAAGGCAGGACCCATGGCGCAGCCGATCAGCACCGCCGGCGCCCTGAGCACGAAGCGCTCGATGGGTCGCCCTGTCGACGGCTGGCACGCCTTCCGCTGGGTCGAGTCCACCGTCCTCAACTGACTGGCGCGCTGGGGACCGCGGGATCGGTGCTCAGCGGGCGGACAGGTCGAGGACGGCCATCGCCTCGGCGACCGTGGCGACGCGCAGCACCTGGATGCCGTCGACCCCGTTCGCCGAGTTCGCCGGGACGACCGCGCGGGCGAAGCCGAGACGGGCAGCCTCGGCCAGGCGCCGCTGGGCATGGGCCACCTGACGAAGCTCGCCGGCCAGGCCGACCTCGCCGAACACGACCACGTCGGGCGGGATCGGCCGGTTGATCACCGCGCTGACCAGCGCCGCCGACACGGCGACGTCTGCTCCGGGCTCGGTGAGTCGCACGCCGCCGACTGCCGAGACGAAGACCTCGTCCTGGCTGAGACCGACCTTGACCCGCCGCTCGAGCACGGCGAGCAGCAGCGCCAGCCGGCCGGCGTCGATGCCCTGCGCGCTGCGCCGGGGGAACCCGCCGGTGCTGGTGCGAATCGTCAACGCCTGGACCTCGACCAGCAGTGGCCGCTGCCCGTCGAGGGTTGGGGTGATCGCCGACCCGGCGATACCGGTACGCCTGTCGCTGAGCAGCAGGCGGCTGGCGTCCGGGACACCGATCAGCCCGGACTCGACCATCTCGAACACACCCAACTCGCTCGTCGGCCCGAAACGGTGCTTGACCGCACGGAGCAGGCGGAGGGCGTGGTGACGATCACCCTCGAACGACAGCACGGTGTCGACGATGTGCTCGACGACCCGCGGCCCGGCCAGCCCGCCCTCCTTGGTGACATGACCGACCAGCACGATGGGGACGTTGCGCCGCTTGGCCTCGACCACCAGGCGTTGCGCGCAGCCGCGCACCTGGACCACGCTGCCCGGTGCCGAGCCGACCTCGTGGTCGGCAACGGTCTGGATGCTGTCGATCACCACCAGTGACGGCCTGATGGTGTCGAGCGCGTCGACGATCCGCGCCAGCGTCGTCTCGGACAGCAGCCACACGTCGGGTTGAACGACCCCCAGGCGCTCGGCGCGCAGGCGCACCTGGTTGGTGCTCTCCTCGGCGCTGACGTACAGCGTGGTTCCCGGCCACCAGCCGAGCAGCTGCAACAGCAGTGTGCTCTTGCCGATGCCCGGCTCGCCACCGAGCAGGGTGACCGAGCCCGGGACCAACCCGCCGCCCAGGACACGATCGAGCTCGGACATTCCCGTCGGTTGCGGGCCGGCACCGACCGTGTCGATCTCGGTCAGGCGGCGCGCCGGCTCGCCACCGGAGAGGGACATCGCCAGTGCGGCAGCGATGGAGGCCGCGTCCTCGGGCGAGTCGACGTCCTCGACCAGCGAGTTCCACGCCCCGCACGCGCCGCAGCGACCAGCCCACTTCGGTTGGTCCGCGGCACATTGCGTGCAGCGGTAGAGCACCCGCATCTTGACCATGACGCCACCGTACCGAAGGGGTGTGCGGGGGTTCCCGGCTCACCCAGCCCGCTGGTGGGACCGCACGCTCACGTGGCGGCACCGACCTCGAAGCCGGCCTTCTGCCCGTCGTTGAGGTCGGACGTGACCACATACGCGCCGGCCGCCAACGTCATCTCCACCACGCACGTCGTCCCGGCGGGGACACCGCTGATGCTCCCTCGGCTCTCACCGGTCGCCGACTCCGCGTGCACCGTGACCGTCGCCGCGGACGCATTGCCGGCGTCGGCGACGACGGCGATGCGCACCACGCCAGCCGTGACGTTTGGGCTGCGAACGCCGAGCGCGCCGAAACCGGAGACGAGGTCGTTGACCCTGACCTGTACGTCGCCGGTGGCCGCCGTGGTGGCGATGCACGCACTCGCCGAGCCAGCGACAGTCCCGGCACCGGCGGTGTTCGACGCGGACGCGGCGGTCGACGACGCGGATGCGACGGTGGTCGACGACGCGGACGCGACAGTCGACGTGGTCACGGTGGCAGGGTTGTCGGAGCAGGCGATCGGAAGTGCTGCACCGGCGACCACCAACGCGGCGAAGGAGATGCGCATTCGCGCAAGCTAGCGCTGCGCGACGGGCCTAGCCGTCCGCGAGCGACGCAAGCACGTCGAGATGGTCGAGGTCGCCAAGATCGAGGACCTGCAGGTACAACCGCTGGAGGCCGGCATCGAACCACCGTTGCATCGTCTCGCGGGCCTGCTCGGGCGTACCCGCCACGCCGTTCTGGCGAAGCTCGTCCAGATCCCGGCCGATTGCCGCGGCGCGACGACGAGCATCGGCCTCGGTCTCGCCGACGATCGCCACCTGCGCCGCGGAGTAGACGATCGAGTCAGGATCGCGGCCGATCTCGGTGCACGCCGCACGCACCCTGCCGCGCAGGTCGGCCCACTCCTGGAGCGGCCGGAAGGCCCGGTTGAACTCGGCCGCGTAGCGCGCTGCGAGCATCGGCGTGCGACGAGGACCGCCACCACCGACGATGATCGGCACACCACCGGGCTGCACGGTCTTCGGCAACGCCGGTGAATCGCTGACGGTGTAGTGGTGCCCGGCGTAGGAGAACGGTCGACCGACCGGGTTCCGCCACAGCCCGTCGATCACCGCCAACTGCTCCTCGAGCCGGTCGAATCGCTCGCCGAGCTCGGGAAACTCGATGCCATACGCGGCGTGCTCGTCGGCATACCAGCCGGCGCCAAGCCCGAGCTCGACCCGTCCGCCCGACATCTGGTCCACGTTGGCCACGGCGATCGCCAGCGGTCCGGGATTGCGGAACGTCGCCGATGTCACCAGGACCCCGAGCCGGATGCGCGCCGTCTCCCGCGCCAGTCCCGCGAGGGTGATCCACGCGTCACTCGGTCCGGGCAGCCCGCCGGCCTCACGCGCTGCGCCCATCGCCAGATAGTGGTCGCTGCGAAAGAACCCGTCGAACCCCAACGACTCGGCGCGGCGGGCAACGGAAAGCAGCTGGTCGTAGGTGGCACCCTGCTGTGGCTCGGTGAAGATGCGCAACTGCGCGAGCTGGAACATCTGGCCGACGATACTGAGCGGATGCAGCCGCCCGGGTCGGGTCGCCCCCACGGCAGACGAGCGAGTGGTAGATTTCGGCCATGAGCGCCACCCATTTCCTTACCATCGATCAGGCGGGGCGAGTCGTGGTACCGAAACCATTGCGCGATGAACTCGGTCTTGAGTCCGGCCAACGACTCGCAGCAAGGGCCACCGACGGTCGCTTGGAGATCGAGCCACTTCCGCTCGACACTCGGCTCGTCGAGCAGGACGGAATCCTTGTCATCGAAGCACTCGAGTCAGTCCCGCCAACGGACCGCTATCAAGTTCGAGACATCATCGACTCGGTTCGCAGGTGAGCGGGACCAGGCGCGCGGTCGATACCTCGGTGGTCGTCGCAGGGTTGTGCAGCTGGCATCCGGATCATGAACTGGCCCGTCAGCAACTTGCGAAGCGTCCAGTCGGAATCCTGCACGTGGTCGCCGAGTCATACTCGGTCATCACTCGGCTACCAGGCAACCGAAGGGTCGCGCCAGACGTCGCCCTGCGGGCGATCACCAGCGTCTTCCACACTCCGCTCGCCGCTCTCCCGGAGTCAGCGATGTTGCCTCTTCTCGGACGCCTCGCGGAGTCGGGCGTTCACAGCGGCGCAACGTACGACGCCATCGTCGGCGAAACGGCACGGCTCGCCAACTTGCGCTTGATCAGCATGGATGTCCGAGCCCAACGGACCTACGCCGTCGTGGGCGTCGCGGTTGAACCGCTCTGACGAGCGGATCGAACCACCAACCAACGGGCCGCAGCGGAATGAGGTTCTCCCCGTTTGACGGACGGGGAGGAACCTCACTCTCCGGTCGGAGTGTCACACCCTTCGCGTATCGTCGCCCTCATGAACACGACAGCGCTAGTTATGTCGGCCGTGTCCCTACTGGTGGCCGGGCTGTCGTTGGGTTGGCAGGTTGCCCAGTGGTTGCTGTCAGCTGGCCGACCACGGGCAACGCTCTCGAACGGCATCCTAGGTCCGGGCGGTGCCTACGTCGGTCCTGTTCGGAAGAATGGTGAACCCATCAGCTTCGACTCGCTGCGCGCTCAGGGCATTACGGGTGAGGAGGTCATCGGCATTCAGGTCACCAACCATGGTCGGGCGTCCGTCGTGATTGACCGCATCGCGCTGTGTCCTCGGGGTGGGTCGGCGCGGTTCGTGCCGATCGGCGAGTGTGTGGGGCCATCCTTGCCTTTCCGTTTGGAGGCGGGGAGCAACGTCAGCTGGTACCTGCCGGCGCACAACGCCGACTCGCTCGTCCGAGCCTCGCGGGCGCTCGGTGAGCAGGTCTCGGGCGTCTACATGAACGCCACGCTCGGCACGGGCAGGTCGATCGAGACCCCCGAGACGATGCGGAGGTAGACGCCGACACCCGGAGCGGCCGGGCGTGTTCATCAGGGATGAAGAATCGGGCGTGAGCATCGCTCCCCATCGAGGGTGGTCGACAAGACGACCTTCAAACTGAAGCAGCCGATCTGGGCCGACGGTGCAATCAGCTCGCCTGGAGCGGCGAACCTCCCAGAGGAGGCTTGCCCGATGACAAGCAACAAACCCACGCCCGTCCGTATCCCACTGGGGCAGCTCGCCCTCAGCTTGCCAGCGATCCCCGACGCTGCACCCACGATGGGGCAGGATGGGGCGATGCACGCGGATGACCTTGACCTCGACGGCCTCGGCGGTCAACCGTTCGGCACGGTGCTGGCTGATCCCCCCTGGCGCTTCATCAATCGGACAGGAAAGGTCGCTCCAGAGCATCGCCGCCTGTCGCGCTACGACACGATGGACACCAAGGAGATCGCGGCCTTGCCCGTTTCGGACCTGATGGCCTCCCGGTCCCATTGCTACCTGTGGGTGCCGAACGCCCTACTCGCGGAGGGTCTCAAAGTAATGGAGGACTGGGGCTTCACGTACAAGGCGAACCTGGTCTGGGCCAAACGCCGCAAGGACGGTGGGCCCGATGGTCGCGGTGTCGGCTTCTACTTCCGCAACGTGACCGAACTGATCCTCTTCGGCGTACGCGGCAAGCTCCGCACGGGTCCTGCCGGTAGGTCGATGGTCAACATCATCGAGACGCAGAAGCGAGAACACTCCCGCAAGCCGGATGAGCAGTACCCGATCATCGAGGCCTGCTCGCCAGGGCCGTACCTTGAGCTGTTCGCCAGGTACCCGCAGTCGGGCTGGACCGTCTGGGGCAACGAAGCAGCCGATGGCGTGACCCCCCGCGGGAAGCAGTACCGGGCCTACGGCGGCTAGAACTGCTAGCGTGGATCTGACCACCAGCTACCAGACGGCGTTCAACTCCATGACGATCAAGCGCTACGACTGGTGCGAGGTGCGCAACGCCTCCAGCATCCTCAAGCACACCAACCCGGACCAGTTCGACGACCTCAGCGCTGCCCTGGACGAGTTCGCCGTGTCCGTGTCGCGGGACATCTCACCGCCGGGCGGCAACGAGAGCCTGACGGCAGCGGCTCTCAACTCGTCGCTTCGATCACGCGGCTGGCAGGAGGCCAGCTACGACGTCCAGCTGGTCAGCCAGTTGACGCTGAAGGCCAACGCTGCCGCCAGTGCAAACGTCATTCGCACCGAGGTAAGCAGCCCGAGCTACCTGGTCGACAACGTGAAGGGTCGAGTTGCGCTGGACGTCGAGTGGCATGCCAAGGACGGCAACCTCGATCGTGACATTGCCGCTTACCGCGCCCTCTACGACGCCGCGATCATCGACGGAGCGGTCATGATCACCCAGAACCGCGAGGACATGCGCGCGTGGGCTTTGGAGCTCGACACCGACTCCCGGAAGTTCGCTACCAGCACCACGACCAACCTCACCAAAGTGCGGCCACGCCTTACACGAGGTGACGGTGGCGGTTGCCCGATTCTCATCGTTGCGATCTGTCGACGGACAATCTGACCGACCACCGGCGGTGACCCACGTCATCGCCCGCGTCCAGTCGAACCCCGACGACTGCGCGCGAACCGGGTGGATTCTGAACCTGACGTTCTCCCCGTCAGGACCTCCTCGTCGCCGCGGACGCGCAGGTCCAGGTGCAAGAGGCGGTGTTCTTCACCGTCGCTGACCTGCTGAACGTCGAGGTCGACCTGTTGTTCGACACCGCCTCGACCTACCTCGAGATCGAAGACGCTGACGAGTTCGGACGGTTCGGGAAGTGGAAGGACTCGCGCCCGGACTTGCCGCAGATCGTGATCGGTCTCGCCGTGACGCGCGAGGGATCCCGGTTCGGTGTTGGGTGTGGCCCGGCAACACCAACGACAGCATCTTGCCGGAGGTGAAAGACGGGCTGCGTGGCTGGCGGCTCGGCCTGGTCGTGACCGTCGTCGACCGCAGGTTCTCCTCCGACGCCAACTTGGACTACCTGCGCCGTGCCGGTGGGCACTGGATCGCCGGGGAGAAGATGCGCGGCGGCTCTGTGAGCGCCTGTTGAGACTCGCGTTCTGCGCTCACTGAAACTCGCGGTGGCGTC